>CAZWIN010000018.1:4613-18035 GCA_964633855.1 uncultured Chitinophagales bacterium | reverse complement strand
GGTAACGGAGATGCAAAGCGAAGCAGGTGCCGCTGGTGCTGTCCACGGAGCTCTGCAGGCAGGTGCGCTCTCAACAACGTTTACCGCGTCGCAGGGGTTGCTGTTGATGATACCGAACATGTTCAAGATTGCCGGAGAGCTTACATCAACGGTATTCCACGTTTCGGCCCGTGCTGTGGCAACCCATGCGCTTTCCATTTTCGGTGATCACAGCGACGTTATGGCAACGCGGTCAACCGGTTTTGCGATGTTGTCATCAAACTCCGTCCAGGAAGTGATGGATTTCGCCCTGATTGCGCAGGCGGCGACGCTCGAAGCCCGTGTGCCGATACTCCATTTCTTTGATGGATTCAGAACGTCGCACGAAGTGATGAAGATTGAACGGTTGTCAGATGATGACTTGCGTTCCATGATCAGTGACGACCTGGTTCGTGCACATCGCGCGCGCGCTCTCTCTCCTGAACGCCCGGTGCTGCGCGGCTCTGCTCAAAATCCTGATGTGTTTTTTCAGGCGCGCGAGGCTGTAAATCCGCACTACCTTGCTTTTCCTGGTATTCTGCAGAATGCAATGGATAAGTTTGCGTCCATAGTCGGACGGCAGTACAAATTATACGAGTATGTCGGTTCTCCTTCCGCGGACCGGGTTATTGTTTTGATGGGCTCGGGTGCCGAGACGGTGCAGGAAACCGTGGAGTATCTGAACAACAAGGGGGAAAACATCGGGCTGCTGAAAGTCAGGATGTTTCGCCCGTTTGCTGCCGATGTATTTGTAGGCGCATTTCCTTCATCGGTCAGAATGATCACCGTTCTCGATCGCACCAAGGAACCCGGCAGCTTGGGTGAGCCTCTTTATCAGGATGCTGTCTCTGCTTTTGCCGAGGCGTTTGGTGCCGGAGAGGTGAAGTCACTCCCCAGAATTGTCGGGGGCAGGTACGGGCTCTCTTCAAAGGAGTTCACTCCGGCGATGGTGAAGGGCGTCTTCGATGAGATGAAAAAGCCTTCTCCAAAAAATCACTTTACCCTTGGCATTGTTGACGATGTGACACATACCAGCCTTACCTATGATGCATCCTTCACCACGGAACCCGGAGATGTTGTTCGCGCAATGTTCTTTGGCCTCGGTGCGGATGGCACGGTGAGCGCGAACAAAAACAGTATCAAAATCATCGGTGAAGATACGGAGTTCTACGCGCAGGGATATTTTGTGTACGACTCCAAAAAGTCCGGCTCCACCACTACATCTCATCTCCGTTTCGGGCCGCGGCCGATACATTCCACTTATCTCATCGAACGGGCAAACTTCATTGCCTGTCATCAATGGCTCTTCCTTGAAAAATACGATGTGTTGAGTTCAGCCGTTCCTGGAGCCACGTTTCTTCTGAACAGCTATTTCAGCCATGACAAAGTTTGGGAGCAACTACCGCGGCACATCCAGCGCCACATCATCGATAAAAGAATCAAATTCTATGTCATTGATGCCTATAAGGTGGCGCAGGCAACGGGCATGGGCGGAAGAATCAACACTATTATGCAAACGTGCTTCTTTGCTATCTCCGGAGTGTTGCCGCGCGAGGAAGCGATTGAAGCTATTAAGAACTCTATCAAGAAGACGTACGGGAAAAAGGGCGACCAGATTATCCGTCAGAACTTCGAAGCAGTGGACCAGACTCTTGCAAATCTATTTGAGGTGAATGTTCCCGCCACAGTCACCAGCACCTTGGAAATGCCGCCAGTTGTCTCACAGAACGCGCCCGAGTTTATCAAACATGTGACATCAACAATCATTGCGGGATTTGGAGACCGGCTTCCCGTGAGCGCAATGCCCAAAGATGGGACATTCCCCACAGGTTCGGCGCAGTGGGAGAAGCGCAATATCGCGCTGGAGATACCGGTGTGGGATGAGGGCGTGTGCATTCAGTGCAACAAATGTGCGTTGGTTTGTCCTCATGCTTCCATCCGGATCAAGGTCTATGAGCCGGGAAACCTCAACAATGCCCCGACCTCATTCAAATCTATGGACTACAAAGGGCCGGAGTATAAGGGAATGAAATACACGGTCCAGGTTGCTCCCGAAGATTGTACCGGGTGCGGTATCTGTGTGGACATTTGTCCGGCAAAGAATAAATCACAAACGAAATTGCGGGCAATAAACATGATGCCCCAACCGCCAATCCGTGAACAGGAGAGGATTAACTATGACTTCTTCCTTGAATTGCCTGAGGTTGATCGCCGTCAGGTGAGAATGGATACGGTGAAGGGTTCACAGCTTCTGCAGCCGTTGTTCGAGTATTCGGGCGCCTGTTCGGGGTGTGGCGAAACCCCCTATGTAAAGCTTGCAACACAATTATTCGGCGATCGCATGGTAGTGGCAAATGCGACGGGGTGTTCATCAATTTATGGTGGAAATTTGCCTACCACTCCGTGGACAACAAACAAAGAGGGTCGAGGTCCTGCATGGTCCAATTCGCTTTTCGAGGACAACGCCGAGTTCGGGCTCGGTATGCGCCTCACGATTGATAAACATACCGAGATGGCGCGTGAGATGGTGAAAGCCATGTCTGGCAAAGTCGGTGGCGATCTGGCTGACGCGATTTTGATGGCCGATCAAACGGATGAGGCGGGTATCTACGAACAACGGCAAAGAGTGGAACACCTGAAGGACCGCCTGAAGGAAATCGACACTCCGGATGCGCGCAACCTGTTAAGCCTTGCCGATATGCTTGTAAAGAAGAGTGTTTGGATCATGGGTGGAGATGGCTGGGCGTACGATATTGGCTACGGCGGTTTGGATCATGTTATGGCTTCGGGCCGCAACGTCAATATCCTCGTTTTAGACACGGAAGTGTATTCCAATACCGGTGGCCAGATGTCAAAATCAACGCCGCGCTCGGCAGTTGCAAAGTTTGCCGCCGGCGGAAAACCACAGGCGAAGAAAGACCTCGGCATGCTTGCGATGGCATACGGCAACGTCTATGTGGCCCAGGTGGCGATGGGACAAAACGATACGCAAACCATCAAGGCGTTTATTGAAGCCGAGGCCTTTGACGGGCCTTCGCTTATTATCGCCTATAGTCACTGCATTGCCCATGGCATCAATATGACGAAAGGAATGATGAATCAGAAAGCTGCTGTCGAAAGCGGGCACTGGCCGTTGTATCGCCATAATCCGATGCTTGCGAGGGAGGGAAAGAATCCGTTCAAGCTTGACTCCAAGGCTCCGAAGATCAAGTTTGAGGAATATGCATATATGGAAGCCCGGTATAAGATGTTGACGAAGAGCGACCCCGAGGCGGCAAAACGGCTCATGGCCCTTGCACAGGAAGACGTGACAAAACGATGGCAATTGTATGAAGAGATGGCTGGAAATGGCGATGGAACTGTACCACAACACGCTTCTTCTCCGCGTCCGATGGAAGCTAAAAAAGAAACGATCGGGCACGACGAGTGAAAAACAATCCCGTGAGGGCACAAGCCCAAAAGTAGAATGGAATGATAAGCATGGATCTCTCGACAAGATATCTTGGCATCACACTGAAGAACCCGTTCGTTGCATCGGCAAGTCCGCTTTCAAGAACACTTGACGGCATGAAGCGATTGGAAGATGCCGGTGCTGCAGCTATCGTCATGTACTCTCTCTTCGAAGAGCAGATTGCCCACGAAGCCGCGGAGTTAAACCACTATCTTTCCTATGGAACCGAAAGCTTCGCTGAGTCGCTTACGTACTTCCCTGAATCCCAGGCGTATAATCTTGGCCCCGAGGAGTACATCAGACTTTTGCATTCTGCAAAACAATCTCTGGGCATTCCCGTGATAGGCAGCCTGAACGGTATTTCCACGGGCGGATGGATTGATTATGCCCGCAAAATCCAGGAGGCTGGTGCCGATGCGCTCGAGTTGAATGTCTATTACATACCCACCGATCCGCAATTGACCAGCCTTGATGTTGAAGATCGGTATGTTGAGGTGCTCCAGGCAGTCAAGCGAACCATCCAGATACCTGTGGCGATGAAACTCAGCCCGTTCTTCAGTTCGTTTGCGCACATGGCCAACCGGTTGGACAGTGCAGGTGCGAATGCACTTGTGCTGTTTAACAGGTTCTATCAACCCGACATTGACCTGCAGAATCTTGAAGTCCAGCCGGGCGTCACTCTCAGTACGCCACACGCTTTGAAACTTCCCCTCCGGTGGATCGCCATCCTGTATGGAAGGCTCAAGGCAAACCTTGCTGCAACAAGCGGCATTCACACCGCGGAAGATGCCATCAAGATGATCATGGCAGGAGCGGATGTCACCATGATGTGCTCTTCCCTCCTGAAAAACGGACCCGGCCATCTTGCCAGGGTGCTTGATGACATGAACCGCTGGATGCTTGAGCATGAGTACGTTTCGGTGCGGCAAATGAAAGGGAGTATGAGCCAGAAATCTGTAGCTGATCCTGCGGCATTTGAACGGGCAAACTATATGAAGGCCCTCAATCAATACAAATAGAAGAAAAGATATCCCGCTGCGCGTGATGACTCCGGAATGAAGTGTGTGCCGAAGTCGGTCATGCGCGCGTTATGTTCATGATGAAATGAAAGGAGACATCTCATGGTACGTAAACAGGAAGCATTGGACTATCACTCCCAGGGGAGAAGAGGAAAGATCGAGGTTGTATCCTCCAAACCATGCGCTACACAACGTGACCTCTCATTGGCGTATACACCCGGTGTGGCGGAACCGTGCCGCGAAATAGAAGCGCGCCCGGATGATGCCTATCTGTATACCGCGAAGGGAAACCTCGTTGCTGTCATATCCAACGGAACAGCGGTCTTGGGGCTCGGCGACATTGGGGCGCTTGCGGGCAAACCCGTGATGGAAGGAAAGGGTGTTCTGTTCAAACGGTTTGCAGATATTGATGTGTTTGATATAGAGTTAAACTCACACAACCCCGATGAAATCATTAAGGCCGTCCAGATGCTGGAGCCGACATTTGGCGGCATCAATCTCGAAGATATCAAAGCACCGGAGTGTTTCTACATTGAGGAAACACTGAAGAAAACCATGAACATACCGGTCTTTCATGACGACCAGCATGGGACGGCAATCATCAGCGGAGCGGCACTGCTGAATGCACTGGAACTGGTCGGTAAGAAGATGGACAAAGTGAAGGTGGTCTTCAGCGGCGCCGGTGCAGCGGGTATTGCTTGTGCCCGGCTGTACGAGAAACTCGGTGTACGCCGGGAAAACATGCTTCTTGTGGATACCAAAGGTGTGGTGTTCAAGGGGCGGACCGAAGGAATGAATACGTATAAGGAGTATTTTGCCGTGGATACGCGTGCGCGCAGTCTTGCCGATGCCATGAAGGGAGCGGATGTTTTCTGCGGCGTCTCGGTTAAGGATATTGTTACGAAAGATATGATCAAATCCATGGCAGATAATCCCATTGTATTCGCCATGGCAAATCCGGATCCGGAAATCACCTACGATGATGCCGTCAGTGTCCGGGACGATATTATCATGGCAACCGGCCGTTCGGATTTCCCGAATCAGGTGAATAATGTGCTGGGCTTTCCTTTCATTTTCCGTGGCGCGCTCGATGTCCGCGCCAGCGCCATTAACGATGAGATGAAAATCGCTGCATCACATGCTTTGGCAAAACTGACCAAAGAGGATGTACCGGATTCGGTGATCAGGGCATACGGCGGCAAGCGCATTGAGTTCGGCCGCGAGTATATTATTCCGAAACCATTCGATCCGCGCGTTCTGCTGTGGGAGGCGACGGCAGTTGCAAAAGCTGCCATGGAAACCGGCGTTGCACGCAAACCTATCGCCGACTTGGATGCCTACAAAGATTCGCTTGAGGCGAGGCTTGGAAAGTCACGCGAGGTTATGCGGTTTTTCATCCATAAAGCACAGAAGGCTCCGAAGCGCATTGTATTTCCCGAGGGAGAAGAGGAGAAGATTCTCCGGGCGGCGCAAATTATTGTTGATGAGAAAATTGCGCAGCCGATTCTACTTGGAAGCCGCACCCTCATTAAACAGCGTATCACCGATCTGGGTTTGGACCTCGAAGGCGTAGAGGTGATTAATCCTTCAAAGTCTGCCCGGTTTGATGAGTACGTGACGGGCTACTACAATCTTCGTCAACGCAAGGGTGTTACCCGCTTTGATGCTGAACGTGAGATGCACACGCATAATGTGTATGGCATGATGATGGTGCAGCGTGGTGATGCGGACGGATTAATCTCCGGGCTGACACAGCATTATCCGGAAACCGTCCGTCCGGCGTTGCAGATTATCGGGACAAGGCCCGGCGTCAAAAAAATTGCCGGATTGTATATGCTGATCTTCAAGAATCAAACCATCTTTATCGCGGATGCAACGGTGAATATTGAACCGGACGCGGAAGCTCTGGCGGAGATAGCGATCCTGACGGCAGAGAAGGTAAAGCAGCTCAACATAGAGCCGCGGATTGCCATGTTGTCGTTCTCGAATTTCGGCAGCACGCATCATCCTCTTGTCGAAAAGGTAAGAACAGCGGTGCAGCTTGTGAAACAGCGGGCCCCTCGCCTTATGATCGATGGTGAAATGCAGGCTGATACGGCTGTTGTCCCTGAAATCATCAATGAGATATATCCCTTCAGCGCGTTGAAGGGAGCCGCGGCGAATGTGCTCATCTGTCCCGATCTCACCTCGGCAAATATTGCCTACAAGCTGCTTACACGCCTGGGAGGGGCGGTTTCCGTCGGCCCGATTCTTCTCGGCATCAAAAAGCCCGTGTATCTCATGGTGCCCGGCAATGATGTTAATGACATAGTCAACATTACTGCGATGGCCGGGTTTGAATCGCAGCGGCAGAGGGATGAAGCTCTTTCTGTGCGTGGTGCAAGATCGTTTGCAGGAATCTCTACTGAGTAGTACCGCAGCCCTGCAGTCACTCGGAAGCCGCCCCGTATCCCGGCGGCTTCCACTGTCTGGTGGAATTGTGGCTCACTGGGTTATTGACAACCACCAGCCGATACACTAAGTTGTAGGAGTACACGGGGGGCAGAGTGTGTACTCCCGGCAGTTCTTGAACCTCGCTGTTGATAGCCTTTTCGCTGTTCTTCTCCACACAATCCATCATTGCGCCAGCCGCTTCCGGTTGTCCACCGGTTACTTCCGGCTTTTCACGTGCCATCTCTGCTCAAAGGAGTTGAAGGGACAGATTTTCCCGACTTGACAGCCATGCATGGATATGTGGGTAAACAACAATCAGGGAAGGGACTTTTTGTGAAGAAACCAAACATCGTTAGGACATTCTCGTTAGGGATGATTGCACTCCTCCTGTCGGTCGTCATATGCGGTTGCAAAGACAACACCCCTTCTGCACCTCCAGAAATCAACTATGGCGGCATTACCACGATTGTGTACTCACAGCACGTGCAACCGTTACTCAACGCCCATTGTGCGGGAACGGGCTGCCACGACGGGGGAACGAAGGCTGCAGGACTTTCGCTCTCCTCCTGGGACAATGTGATGAACGGGTCCAGTTACGGTGAGGTCATCATCCCGCATCATCCCGCACGAAGCCTTCTGGTCAGGCTCTTCGACGGCGTTCCACTCCGAAAGCAGCACCCTGCAACTGGCGGGTTTTCCACAGACGGGCTGGCGTTCATGAAACGCTGGATTGCCGAGGGGGCGAAGAACGATGACGGGACCGTGCTCACGACTCCACCCGAAAAGCGTTTGTATGTTCCCAACCAGGGAGAGGATGCAGTGTGCATCATTGATCAGACCCGGATGGTCGTTGGGAAATATGTGGATGTTGGAACGTCTCCGGCCAATGATGGGCCGCATTTCATCGTAGCTAATGAGGAGTACTGGTATGTCTCACTTATCGGGGCCGGCGAGGTTTGGAAGTTTGATGCGCACACGGATTCGCTCGTGGGAACTGCTCCAGTGGCCGGGTCTCCGGCTCTTCTTGCGCTGACCCCTGACGGCAGCAAGCTGTATGTCTCTCAATTTATGACATCGAGTACAAACAGGGTGATCGTATTGAACACGGCGACCATGAATACGGTTGCATCTATTCCTGTGTGGGTGATGCCCCATGGCATTCGGATGAACAATGCAGGGTCCCGGGTCTATGTTGCCAACATGATGTCCGACAATCTCTCGGTTATTGATGTTTCTTCAGACAGCGTCGTGGCAACCGTGCCGCTGGCATTCGATGCAGTCCCATTCAGGACGAAATACATGCCGATGGAATTGGCCATATCGCCTGACGACAGCCTTGTGCTGGTGACGTGTTCGGAAAGGAACGAGGTGCGGATGTTTGATGCTTGGACAAACGCTCTCCTCGATTCATTTCAGGTGGGTAGTCAACCGTGGCATCTGCAGTTCTCTTCGGATGGCGAGTTCTGCTATGTTACGAATCGCCTTGGCAATTCCGTTTCCGTTATTCATATCCCGATGCGCCATGTTATGTCCACAATGTCGTTCCCGAACATCCTGTCGCTTCCTCACGGCGTGGATGTTCCGGCAAACGGGAGATATCTGTTCGTTTCAAACGAAAACGTCGGCCATCTGTACGTGCCACGGTACAGCAACGAATTTATCGGGAACATTTGTGTCGTTGATCGCATTACGGAACAGGTGGCAAAGGTAATCGAGGTGGGGATGATGCCGACAGGCCTTGCAGTTATGCACTGACATGGACAAAGGAAAATACTATGCGTCTCCTTGTGTTTACACTTCTCTTCCTCGCGGGGGCTTTGGTTACAGGTTGTACAAAGGATGAAATTGCAACCCCTCCCCCCGGCCCGGCGTTTTCTTTGACGGATTTTTCGCCGTCAAGCAGTTGCTCAACCTGTCACCCCCAATACTACGAGGAGTGGAAGGGGTCCATGCACCGGTACGCAGCCAACGATCCTATCTGGATGCTTGCGAATAACTCTCTCCAGCAAAGCACACAGGGACGCTTGAAAGGCTGGTGTTTTCAGTGTCACTCGCCCATCGGGTTTCTCTCCGGTATAACACCGGGCACATTTCAGTTTTCTGACCTGCCCGATGTCATGAAAGAAGGCGTGAATTGCGACCTGTGCCATGTCATGACAAGCCCTCATACAACGACGGACCAGAACATCCAGTATAACGTTCAGCCGGGTCCAAAAAAACGCGGGACACTCCGGAATCCCGTACCGGCAGGGTTTCATGAGTCCATTGACGATCCGTCTTTCGGGAGATCCGAAATGTGCCGGGAGTGTCATGATCTCATCGTCAATGGCCTCCCCCTCGAGGTTACATTCAGCGAATGGCAAAATAGCGCTTGGGGGGCAATGTCTGTGGAGTGCCAGGACTGCCATATGCAACGGTACAGAGGACAGGCAGCGGTGGACGGGCCGGTAAGGGATGATCTTCACCGGCACGACTTCGTTGGCGTGGATGTTGCCATGACAGATTTTCCCAACAAGGCACACCAGCGGGCCGCAGTGGATTCCCTGTTGAAAAATGCGGCCTGCATGAGTATCTCTGTCCCGGGATTGGCCGCCGTTCATGATACCGTGCAGTTGTCCGTACGCGTATGCAATGACAAGACGGGACATAATCTTCCTACATCGGTGTTCTTCAACCGCCAAATGTGGATCGAGGTGACTGTATCAGAAGGCATGGATACGTTGTACAGCTCCGGCTATTTGGATGCTAATGGTGACCTGATGGACGATCACAGTGAGCTGCAGCCCAATGCTGATCCGGACCTGACGCTGTTTGCAGGCCGCCTGTACAAGAATGGCCACGAATCAAATGTTTTTGAACTGGATTCACTGGTCAACAACTCGATTCCTCCGTTTTCGTCACACACGTCGAGTTACGGATTTGTTGTTTCACGGCCGGGCCTCTGGCATGTAAACGTCCGACTGCTGTTTAGACCGTTCCCACCGTATCTGTTTCGATCGCTGGGCGCGCAGCAGTATCTGGCGGAACTCCCAATTTTTGAAATGAATTCTCAACACACAACAATACAAGTGCAGTAAGAGACGTTATCCCTGCACACGGAATTGTTGCTCATTAGAAAGGATTCCCCGTTATGAACAATCCAGACATTCATCACCGTGATCTCTACCGATTGCCGTGGACATTGCCGGATAATGCCATCTCATGGCTTGAGCCTACATCTGCCTGTAATCTCGCCTGTGATGGCTGTTATCGTGAGAACGTTGCCGGAAGCCACAAACCTCTGGAAGAAGTAAAACATGAAGTCGAAAGATTTCTCGAACTCAGAAACTCTGATGGTATCTCGATTGCAGGGGGTGATCCGTTGATGCATCCCCGGATCGTCGAGATTGTAAAGATGATCGCCGAGAGAGGAGCCAAGCCGGTCATCAATACCAACGGCGGTTTGTTAACCAAGGAGCTCTTGCACGAGTTGAAGGAGAACGGCGTTGCAGGATTTACTTTTCATATTGACAGCAAACAGGGCAGGGGGCGATGGAAGAATAAAAACGAACTTGAGCTCAATGAGCTTCGGCTTCAATACGCGGAAATGCTCGCCGGGGAGGGTGGCCTTTCCTGCGCGTTTAATTCCACGGTGTATGAAGATACGCTGCATTACACACCTGCAATGGTGGAGTGGGCGGCGAAGCACATAGATATCGTCCAGGTGATGGTGTTTATCCTCTACCGTGCTGCAGCTCCTCAACTCCCATTTGATTGGTATGCGGGTGGCAGGAAAATTGACATGAATGATGTTGTTTATTCTGAATCACGTGAACGGAAAATTGACCTCAAGTCAACGGATGTTGTTGCAGAAATCAGGAAACGATCTCCTGATTTCAACCCCTGTGCATATCTGAACGGTACCGAGAAGCCCGATTCCTACAAGTGGCTTTTGAGCGGCCGGGTTGGTACACGGGAAAAGATCTTCGGGTATGTCGGACCGAGGTTTATGGAAGTTATGCAAACGGTCCATCATTTTGCGACGGGGAAGTATCTTGCATACACAAAACCAAACCTCACCAGCATGGGAAGATCCATGTTGATGCTCTCGGCATTTGATGCCGGTGTGCGACGAACAGCAGCGCACTATTTCTCCTCCGCTCTGCGAAACCCTCTCAGCCTGTTCAAAGGCCTGCATTATCAATCCATCATGATCATTCAGCCGGTGGATTTCCTGGAAAACGGCCTGCAGAACATGTGCGATGGCTGTCCGGATATGACCCTCTGGAATGATGAACTGGTATGGTCTTGCAGGATGGAGGAATTGAAAAAATTTGGGGGTTGGGTGAGGACGGTACCCAAAGAGACGGTATAATATTTCTGTGCACCCCCTTGACAAAATCATTTTTGCCGATTATATTCAGATAAAATAATCCGAAATATAATATGAGCCTGATCTTCAGCCGTCAATGTGAGTATGCACTGCAAGCAGTATTGTACCTTGCACTCAAGCCCTCGGGGCAAATGTCCTCTATCAAGGAAATGACAAAGAAATTGGATATCCCTTATCATTTTCTGGGCAAAATTCTACAGGATTTGACCAAAAAGGGTCTTCTAACATCCCTGAAAGGCCCTTCAGGAGGATTTGCCCTTGGGATGTCCGCAAAGGATATTACGCTGTTTCACATCATTGACGCTATTGACGGTGCTGATTTTACCCGAACATGCGTTCTGGGGTTTGCAGAGTGTTCGGGGAAGAATCCCTGTGCTGTACATGACAAATGGGGGGCCCTGCGTGACGGGATCTATGGTATGCTGGTTAGCAAGAATATTTCCCAGCTTGCCAAGGAGATGGATAAACCGGGATATAAGGCCATTGGCTGACAATCTTTCAATACATATTGTTGTGCGATTAAATCAGATAAAAAAGTCTTAAATATGGCATCGATATTGTACTCTTTACTTCAGGATATACCAAGAAACAACGAAAAGACTGCAGAACAGCGAGGCCTGAGGTGAAGAGCTTATTGGAAATGGGAATCAGCTCCCAAGAACTGGAAAACCTGCCGAGAAAAATCAATCTGATAACGATCAGGCCAGCTCAGCCAACAAAAGTGATAAAGAAGATTCCCACTCATTTGCGCCGGAAGCCGGAACAATATTCATCAGAGAAGAACCTGTTCCGTCGTATACTCTGGCGGTGGAAAACGGACTCGCAATTTCTTCGCTCAACAATTCAATCCTTGTTTGCCGCGCTTTGCCTCTGGATAGGGGTGGAGTTCTATCTCTTTGTAAAGTGGGGACAATCATCCGGCACTGTACCGTTTGTTGAACGTCCTCCCGGAGCCGAGGGCTTCCTTCCCATCAGTGCGCTGATCAGCCTGAAATACTGGCTTCAAACCGGAATCATCAACAACGTCCATCCCTCCGGACTTTTCATCCTCATTGCTATTGTTGTTGTGAGCATGCTTGCAAAGAAAGCCTTCTGCAGTTGGCTGTGTCCCGTTGGCACATTAAGTGAATCGCTCTGGATGCTGGGCCAGAAATTGTTTGGGAAGAACATCACCCTGTACCGGTGGCTGGACTATCCTCTCCGGTCATTGAAGTATCTCTTACTTTTCTTCTTTGCCTTCTCCATCTGGCAGATGGATGTCCCGTCCCTCTCGGGATTCATTTATAGCCCCTACAATAAGATGGCAGATGTAAAGATGTTTCAATTTTTTGCCGACATCACGCCGTTTGCCCTCTGGACGATAATTGTGCTCATGGTCTTGTCGGTGGTTATCAAGAATTTCTGGTGCAGGTTTCTTTGTCCATACGGCGCACTGTTGGGTATCACAAGCTGGTTCAGCCCATTGAAAATTACCCGCAAAGCCGCGACCTGTATTGACTGTGAACTGTGTACCAAGGCATGCCCGTCGAATATCAATGTCCATACTGCAGGTCGGGTGTGGAGCGATGAATGCACGGGCTGCCTCAGGTGCGTCGCAGTGTGTCCAGTGAAGTTCACTCTTGAAATGAAAGCAGCGAAAAGGAGTCCCGCCGTTCCCACCTGGGTTTTTGGCGCTCTTGTAGCCGGATTGTTCGTTGCCATTACAGGGTTGGGAATGCTGGCAGGCCGCTGGCAGAATGGAATCTCAAAGGAAGAATACCTGCACAGGTTTCAGCAGATACACTCTCCATTGTATCAGCACTTCAGAGGTGAGGTACCGGAGTATGGCCCCAATGATTGAAACAGTCGGGCATGTCGAAGAGGATGTGGCAAGATTCTACGACCGCCTTGCCCCGGATTATGATGATATGACCGGATTCGCAAAGCGCTTCATCCACGAGAAACCCTTCTTCCGGCTCTTGGTGGATAACCATAACATTCATACCGCCATGGACGCCGGCGCGGGGACAGGGTTTCATTCGCTTTTGCTTGCACAACTCGGCGTGGATGTTACCTCTGTTGATGTTGCGTCGGAAATGTTGCAGCGGCTTGATATGCACGCGAGACAAATGGGCTTACATATACATCCC
>CAZWIN010000018.1:0-4603 GCA_964633855.1 uncultured Chitinophagales bacterium | reverse complement strand
CGTTCAAACAGGTTTTCACGATTTATCACGGGAGGTGCATACACACTTCGATGCCGTTTTCTGTATGGGAAACGTGCTTGCTCACGATCTGACGAATGAGAATCTTCAAAAGACGATCCAGCAGTTCTCTGCCGTGCTCCGGCCACGCGGCATTTTCTTTGCTCAGGTTCTCAATTACGAGCGCATTCTCGCAAAACGTGAACGCGTCCAAAGTGTGAAAGAAAAGGAAGGCGTGACGTTTATCCGGTTCTATGACTTCGAGAACGATCTGATACGATTTAATATTCTCAGGCTCAGGCGTAACGGGGATCAGATTGCAAGCGAGATTGATTCAATTGCATTGCGCCCCGTCATGAGCGCGGAGCTTATTGATGTTCTCGTGCAGGCGGGCTTTGAGAACATAAAATTATTCGGGGGAATTTCAATGGAGGGATTTGCCCCGTCTTCATCCAGAGATCTCGTTGTTCTTGCGGAACGGAAGTCTGATGATTCGCACAGCCCTTCGAAGGGTGAAGTGTGAATACCACAGAAGATACAAAGGGCGATAAGGTGAATGTACGTCTGCCGGATATCGGGTTTTGGAAAGAGCTTGTTCCGTGCCAGATAGGTTGCCCTGTTCATACGGACGCCGGCCGTTATGTTCAGCTCATTGCTGAGCAGCGCTACAAGGACGCATACCTGACAGCTCGCTCGCCGAACCCTTTTGCAAGCATATGCGGGCGCGTTTGTGCTGCACCCTGTGAAGACTGGTGCCGGCGCGGAAAGATTGATGCTCCGGTAAGTATTCGGGCGCTCAAACGATTCGTAACAGAGAAATACGGAGTTGAGTCCATTGAGCCTGATACACAAGATACACTATTTGAAAGTACCAATGAGCCGGGTAACAAATGGCTCTGGCACCTGCCTGTGCAGGCGGAGACCCGAAAGAATATCGTCAAGAACAAGAGAGTCGCTGTTATCGGATCCGGGCCCGCCGGCCTTTCGTGTGCACACGACCTTGCTCTTATGGGATATCAAGTGACCGTGTTTGAGGCCACCGGTGTTGCTGGTGGAATGTTGCGGCATGGTATTCCCGAATATCGCCTTTCACGGAGTCTTATTGACAAGGAAATCGACAAGATAAAATTCCTCGGGGTTGAGGTGCGCTATCAATCCCCTTTGAGTGAAAACTTCGGAATGAAAGAACTCAAACAACAGGGATTCGAGAGTATCTTCATTTCTGTAGGAACTCAAAAAGGCAGGGATCTCAACCTTGAAGGGAGCAACCTTGATGGCGTCATCAAAGCGATTGATTATCTGCTGAATATCAACAATGGGTACCGCGTCAATCTCGGCAAGAAGGTTCTTGTTATTGGCGGCGGTTTTGTTGCCTTCGATGCTGCGCGCACAGCCTTGAGGGGCGGCCCCGAAAATGAGGGAGGGGATATTCATGCCGCAGTTGATGCTGCTCGTACAGCTGTTCGTGCAGGTGCATCAGAGGTGCACATTGCCAGCCTGGAATCATTTGCTGAGATGCCCGTGCTTCGAACCGCCCAAGGATATGAGGAGTTTGAAGAGGCAAAAAAGGAAGGCGTGGTGTTTCATCCCCAACGTGGGCCCAAACGGTTTATCGGCGAGAATGGAAGACTCAGGGCAATTGAATTCATCGGTGTCAAGCGCACGTATGACGATCACGGTCGCTTTGATCCTGTCTATGATGCCGGATTTATTGAAAAGTTCGAGGTTGACTCCGTCATAGTTGCCATTGGCCAGCAGACTGAACTCTCATTCATCAAACCGGCGGATGGTATTGAATTAACGGCGGGGAAGCTGATCAAAATTAATACGGAGAACCTTGCTACTACTGCTCCCGGTGTGTTTGCCGGCGGTGATGTTGCCTTTGGTCCGCGCAACATCATTGATGCGGTGGCAAACGGTAAACGTGCGGCGCTCTCTATTGACGAATTTCTGAGAGGACAGAAGCCCCCTGCGTACTTTGATCTTTCCATAGAAAAAATTCCCACGCGTCGCTTTACCCGGCCGGAAGATTTTGAACAGAAAACCCGCCAATCTCCACCGACTATTGACCTCGGGAGACGCACCGGTATTTCCGAAGTGGAATCCGGATATACAGAACAACAGGCGAAGGAACAGGCGGAGCGATGCCTGGCTTGCCATATTCAAACCATCTACGATGCTGAAAAGTGCGTCATGTGCAACCGTTGCGTTGACGTGTGCCCGGAGTATTGCCTCAAGCTCGTTCCTCTCGCCGCCTTGGATGTTGATGACGCGACAAAACAGAAAATCCTGGAGCATTATGATATTAACTCCCTTCAGCCTTCCTCTGCAATGCTCAAGGATGACGAAACATGCATCCGGTGCGGATTGTGCGCTGTTCGTTGCCCGACCGATGCCATGACGATGGAAGTGTTCTATTACGAACAACATGAAGCCTTTACTCAAGGAATACCATGACAGAAAAACGAGAACATGTCTTGGAAAAAGAAGTGCCTGCAAAGGAACGCCGGACGTTTCTGCAGCGACTGGGATTGGGCGGATTGATCGCTGCACTCGGAGGGTTCGGTTTCCAGTCGTTACGTTCCCTTGTTCCCAATGTTTTGTATGAACCTTCCCAGAAATTCAAAATCGGGACACCCGCTGCTCTTGCCGAAGGGATGACGTTTCTCGAAGAGAAACGCCTCTACGTGTTCAAGGAAGGGAAATCTTTTTATGCCATCTCCGGTGCATGCACACATCTTGGCTGCACTGTGAAATATACCAAGCTCAACCAGCCCAAACAGGTGGAGATCAGTGGAGAAGTGAAGTCCATCCCGTTTGAATTTCATTGCCCATGCCACGGTTCAAAGTTCTATGCCGATGGTACGAATTATGCCGGACCGGCACCGCGCTCACTGCACTGGTACCGTCTGGAAATTTCGCAGGATGACGGTCAGCTTGTTGTAAATATGAATGATGAGGTTGAGCAAAACTTCAGACTCACCGTGTGACCAAGGAGCATCTCATGCCATTTGCAAACACAGTAAAACACCTCTATAACAAGCTCATCTGGTCGTGGAACCCGGGAAGCGATAAGGAAGCCGGAGATGCGATAGTCAAGAACATCATGCTGCATTGGTTTCCCAACAAGGTGACAAAGGGAAGCCTCTCGTGGAAGTATTCATTGTATCTCGGGACGGTATCGTTCGTCTTGTTCCTGATTCTTGTTATTACAGGCGTGATCCTGATGTTTCTCTATGTCCCGTCTGTGGAACGTGCCTACGGTTCGGTAAAGGATATCGAGTACGTTATTTCCTTTGGCTGGCTTTTGCGGGGCGTGCATCGCGTCGGTGCCCATTTGATGGTGGCTGTTGTCTTTCTTCATATGGTGCGGGTGTTTCTGACCGGCGGTTACAAAAATGGCGGCGCGGTTGGCGCCAATCGGCCCCTCAACTGGATTATCGGGCTTGCGCTGTTGGTGGTGACATTGCTGCTCTCATTTACGGGTTATCTGCTTCCCTGGGATCAACTCGCGTATTGGGCTATCACAGTAGGTACCAATATTGCCAGCGCCGCTCCTGTTGTGGGAAAGTGGATGAGGTTTTTCCTCCTGGGTGGCAGCACGATTGACCAGAATGCGCTGATCAGGTTCTATGTCTTGCATGTGTTTTTCCTGCCCGTCGTAGTGCTTCTCCTTTTTTCATGGCACATGTGGCGTGTGAGGAAGGATGGCGGTCTTGCGATTGTAGATCACGAAGCCTTGCAGCAAAAACCGGAATCAGCTGCTCCCGTGAAGTCGAAAACGTATTCTCTTCTCGGCGTCACACAGGGAGCAACTGTCCATGTACGGAACACAATGGTGGATGAAGAGCAAAACTCCGTGCCATCCGTTCCGCATTTAACAAGGCGTTTGGGATTTGTCACGCTTGCCACATTCATACTCACCTTGACACTCACCATAGTGTTTCGGGCGCCGCTTGAAACAGCAGCAAACCCGTCTGTGACACCGAACCCTGCCAAGGCTCCCTGGTATTTTCTGTGGCTGCAGGAAATAGTCACTGTTACAACCGTCAAAGTAGGCCCGGTTGCAATCAATGGCGCGCTCATTGGAGGAATCATACTGCCCGGGCTGTTGCTGTTCCTGGCCATTTGGTGGCCGTATCGCGACACATCCGGAGTACATGCTGTCGGTGTCTGGTTTGCTCCGGAGCGCAAAACCCAAAACCGTGTATTCATTGCAATATGCCTTCTTATCATCCTCTTTACCATCATCGGCACATTCTTGCGCGGCCCTTACTGGAATTTCTACTGGCCATGGGAAACGTGGCCGGAAATGCCGGTGAAGTTCTGAAGTGGGTAAATGGGATGCGGGCACCTGAAGAGGAATAGGTCGTATGAATCATAAAACAATACAAGACAAGCTGGGATTTGTACAGAGAGATAAATTGCTCGTGAGCCTTGGCGGCATTGCCCTCCTCTTGCTCAGCGGTTTCATCTTTTATGACTACCTCAACCCGGATTGGAAAATATACCAGTCCGAATTCAGGGACATTGTAGAAGAAAAGATGGGCCCGGATCGCGCCGCGAATGTTCAGTTCGGGCTGCAGCAAGTGTACGTGAAGGAACT
>CAZWIN010000017.1:0-18419 GCA_964633855.1 uncultured Chitinophagales bacterium | reverse complement strand
GGCCAATCAGGGCCGCCATTTGAGATTGCAAATGACTTTTTCCATACGGAACAAGCAAGAGTCGGCAAAGGAGAACTCTCAGGCTCCATGAACCCTGCTCTCATACATGTTTCCAGGCAAGGGGTGGTACGGCTTGATTCAATCGTGTTCCCCGGAGGCGGCCTCGGTGCCGTGTCCGGTTCAATGATGATCAATACGGGGCGTTTTGCAGTGGATGCCGGAGGAGTGAGGACAAGGTTGGAGTTTGTTCGAGATTCGTCGGACGTTGAAGACTGGTTAGGTTCTTCAAGTACCACACTCCCTGAAAATGCTGACACGCTTTTGTGGGGTTTTAACTTGCATCTGAAGGACTTTCAGGTCAATGACGAGCGTGTGCCTCTAAGTACTCCTGTATTTGCAATAAGTCTTATGGCTGGGAAGAGAACAGAGAACATCAAGGTGGTTCGTCTTCAGGATATAATGCAACCCGGTGAACGGGAAACGACAATCAGGATGAGCGGAAGGCTCCCGGTCTCGGCATATCGAGGAACGCCCATAATAATACAACAACGCTTGATTGGCCAGGCTCAGGGCCGCAAGCCTCTCTGGAGCGAATGGACACGTGTAAGCATCCCCGGCTCCCAATCTCACGATCAACACTTAACCGGTACGTCAACTGGGATGGAAGATAAATCAGACAAATTTCTGTTGCGCGAGGCATTCCCTAATCCCTTCAACCCATCAACGCGGATCAGTTATTCGATACCGCACGACGGATTTGTCTCTCTCGTTGTGTATGATCTGCTTGGCCGTGAAGTCGCTATTCTGGAAAACTCAATGAAGCAAGCCGGAACGTACACTTCATCATTCGATGCTTCAAGGCTGTCCTCGGGAGTCTACCTGTACAGATTGCAGAGCGGGAGGTACACGGAGACAAGGAAGATGGTTGTGATGAAGTAATATTGCCGCTGAGAGTTTGTGAAAAGCAAAAGCCCGCCGATAGTAGGCGGGCTTTGTTGTGTCAGTCCGTCAGTTTTCGTGATGCTGATTCTTCGCCCGATTGGAAAACATCGGGCTCAGAATTAATCCATGATTTTTCTGAGAAAAGCAGACTTACCCGACTTCAATCCATGATCTTCCTTAGGAAGGCGGGTTTCTCCGGATCGTTCTTGTCTATCTTCTGGCGATCCATCATGTGGTCTTCCGGCCGTCCTGACATCGGAGAAAGATCAACGCCGCGACGGATATACGCCGGAACGTCAAGTTTCTGCAGTTCATCCACACCCGACGGCACGCGCTCCATCGGCTTCATGATTTTTGCCGGGCGAAGGCCGAGTGTTGTTCCGCTCCCACGCTTGTTGAAGCCAGTGGCAATTACGGTCACCATGATTTCATCGTCTGCCATGTTCTCATCCACCACTGCGCCGAGGATAACGTTGGCGTCTTCCCCTGCTGCCTCATGAATAATCTCCGTCGCTTCATCAACTTCCACGAGCGACATCGAAGGGCCGCCGGTGATGTTCACTAGAACTCCCTGTGCTCCGGAGATAGAAACATCTTCAAGTAACGGACTGGAGATCGCTGCGTGTGCCGCTTCCACAGCGCGGTTCTGTCCCTGGGCAATACCGGAGCCCATCACTGCGTCGCCCATTTCCTTCATTACTGTCCGCACGTCGGCAAAGTCCACGTTGATCAGCCCGGGAACGGTGATCAGCTCCGAGATGCCGCGGGTTGCGCCATATAGCACCTGGTTTGCAATATCGAATGCATCGCGCAATGGCGTTGTGCGTTCAACAATGTTCAGCAGCTTCTGGTTTGGAATAACGATGAGTGTGTCCACCTGTTTCTTCAGCTCCTCAATGCCGGCTTCAGCCTGCTGCATGCGGCGTTTGCCTTCGCATTGGAATGGCCGTGTCACAATACCGACGACGAGAGCACCAATACTCTTGGCGATGTTCGCCACAAGAGGAGCGCCACCTGTGCCTGTTCCGCCCCCCATACCAGCGGTAACAAACACCATGTCGCTTCCGGCTAGTGCGCGCGCAATTTCGTCGCGGTCTTCTTCCACAGCGCGATGCCCGACAATCGGATCAGCTCCGGCTCCGAGGCCGCGTGTAAGGTTTTTGCCGATGGGAATCTTGTTGGGCGCCTGGTTCCGCTCGAGCGCCTGCTGGTCGGTGTTGATGGCAAAGAAATCAACGCCATGCAGCCCCCTGTTAATCATGCTGTTCAGGGCATTTCCGCCGCCGCCGCCAACACCTACGATACGAATTTTTGCCCCACGATCGAGGTGATTATCTAATTCGATCACTGGTTGTTCCTCCTTTTATGTATGGGTTGGGTAAATGATACATTCTTTGAGTTCTTGTGTTGTGCGGGAGCGTTGCTTGCAACATCCCCGCTGTTACTACAGCTGATCAAACCACTCTTTCATCTTGTTCGCTATGTTTCCCATCTTCCGCTCCTTCACCGGCTTGCCATGAAGTGCGGAACGATCCTGATGTTTCAAACCATGAAGCACAAGCCCGACCGCAGTGGAGTACGCGGGGTTCTCAATTTCGCGTACCAGGCCTCCGGCAAACCCCGTCGGTATGCCGATCTTCACCGGCATTCCGAGAACTTCACGCGCCAAATCCGAGGTGCCTCTGACAAGCGCTCCGCCTCCGGTCAGCACAACGCCTCCGGAAAGATGTTTGGAATAGCCTGAGCGTTTGATCTCCAGGGCTGCGATCTCAAAGATTTCCTCCATACGCGGCTGAATGATCTGCGCAAGCAAGCGTGTCTCAATCTCTATTGGCGAGCGCCCGCCGACGCCGGGAAGAATAACCGTCTCGTTGTTTGAAACCGAAGGGAGATATGCGTAACCGTGTTCACGCTTCAATTTTTCGGCCTGTTCGTTAAGAATGCCAAGGCCTTTGCGGATGTCGTCCGTGACTTTCTTCCCCGCGATGCCGATCACTGCCGTATGGCGTATGGTGCGTTCTTCAAATACGGCAAGATCCGTTGTGCCGCCACCAACATCGAGCAGAGCAATACCTACTTCCTTTTCTTCATCGTCGAGCACGGAATAGCTTGAAGCGAGCGGCTCAAGAACCATATCGCTTACCTCAAGACCGGCGCGCTGCACGCACTTGTAGATATTTTGGGCGGCGCTGACCAATCCGGTGATAATGTGGACATTGGCTTCCATCCTGACACCACTCATGCCGAGCGGATCATACACGCCATCCTGCCCGTCAATGATGAACTCCTGCGGAATCACATGGATGATCTTCCGGTCTGAAGGAAGGGCGACGCGCTTCGTGTCCTCGATGAGACGGTCAATATCCGCCTGCGTCACCTCGTTCTCGACGCCGCTGATACTGACAACGCCCCTGCTCTGGAAGCTCTGGATGTGGTCTCCGGCGATCCCGACGATCACGGACTTGATCACCACGCCGGATTGCGCCTGCGCTTCGTTGACCGCGTTGCTGATGGAGCGAATGGTCTTGTCGATGTGCGTGACAACGCCACGCATCATGCCCTCCGACGGGCTGCGCCCCACGCCGAGAATGTTCACTCTTCCATTCTCATCGGTCCCCGCAACAACTGCACAGACTTTGGTCGTGCCAATATCGAGACCTACGATGATGTTGTCCATGACGGTTCCTTAATTAGATATCGTGAATTGTGCTGTTCTTGTTGGATGCTTCTTTTGCTTCCTTGCCGTTCTCTTCAGGATCGTGATTCCACCGCACCACAACCTGATCCTCATAGCGGAGATCCACATACTGGAGTTCCGACGCACCGTGGTGTGCGACGAATTCATCCCAGAATGTTTCAAACTTTACCAGCTTCGCCGCTGCATCCCCCCTGCCGAATACCACCGGAACGCCGTTCTCCGCAGTATAGAGCATGATATCCTTCCCGCGTTCGACGTGTACCTCTGAAATTTTTCTGTAGAGCTCGTCATCAATCAGTTGTGCCATTGACAGAATTTCCAAAGCGTCGCGTATATCGGTGTTGAATGTCTGCTTTCCGGGAGCCAGCTCTTTACTGCGCGCAAGGCCTGTAATCACCGGAAGATCAAACAAATATTCCGAACGGGCAGGCGGAAGAATAAACCCGTCGCCATCGAGGTATACGAGCCTGTCCAAAGCCATCGCGGCAACCGGTTGCCGCTCTTCTACGGAGATGCGTATTGTGTTTGGGGCCTCTCTGTTCACCGATGCTGAATGAAGGGGTTGGCCTCCAATCGTTTCCTTGCAGCAAAAAGATCCACCGAGAACAAGCTCTGTTTTTTATCAATTCCGGCAAGGGCGAGAACCTCCCTGGTGGTAACGACCTTGTTTCCCTCTACAACAACCTCTGCGATCGGGAGGCCGCTCTTCCAGGAGTTTGCCATCACTCCCGCCACGACAGATCCTACAGCCAACAGGATCATCAGGAGGATGGGCTTTCCGCTATTCTTTTTGCCTGCGTGAGGCTGCTCTTCCACCGGCTTATGTTGCTTTCTTCAGTTGTTTGATAAAATCCTCTCCAAACCTCCAGATATCTCCCGCACCCATGGTGATGATGATGTCGCCTTTGTGTTTCATCCCCATCAAAAACGATGGCACCTGCTTTTTGTCCGGCACATAGTGTACCTGCTTGTGGCCGTACTCTTTTGCTGCGTTGGCTATCAATTCGCCGTTAATTCCCTGAATCGGTTCTTCTCTCGCGGGATACACATCCGTAAGAACAAGGACATCGGCATTAAAGAACGAGCGGCCGAACTCGTCGTAAAAGTCGCGCGTCCTGGAATACAGGTGCGGCTGGAAAACACAGACCACGCGTCTGCGCCAACCTGATTTTGCGCCTGCCAGTGTTGCACGAATCTCCGTTGGGTGATGTGCGTAGTCATCAACAACAGTAACCCCGTCAACTTCAGCCTTCACTTCCCAGCGTCTGAACACGCCGGTAAATTTCTCTATTCCCGATTGCACTTTGCCGAACGGCACTCCAAGCTCAAGCCCGACAGCTATTGCCGCCAGGGCATTTTGCACATTGTGTTTTCCGGGGACTTGTATTTCAATCTCCCCGAGATCTTTTCCATCCCGAACTACCAGGAATGTTGATCTGTTTTGATTATGAACAATGTTCACCGCTTGAAGGTCGGCTTGTCCGTTTAATCCGTACGTGATGATTTTCTTCTTGATGCGCGGCATAACATCCTGCAGCGCCGGTTCATCGAGACAAAGAACCACAAAGCCGTAGAATGGAACCTTGGCGGCAAACTGGATGAACGCTCCTTTGATATCATCCAGATCGCGATAACAATCGAGGTGATCTGTTTCCAACGTTGTCAACACGGCAATAGTCGGCGTAATGGAAAGGAACGAACGATCAAACTCATCAGCTTCCACCACAATGAAGTCTCCCTTGCCAAGCCGGGCATTCGAGCCGGCCAGTCCGTGCAGCCGCCCACCGACAATGACCGTCGGATCAATTCCGCCTTCCATCAGCACAAGGCTGATCATTGATGTTGTTGTTGTCTTTCCATGAGTTCCGGCAACGCCGACGCCATATTTCAGCCGCATCACTTCGGCGAGCATTTCTGCGCGGCGGATAACGGGAATCTTCCGGCTATGGGCTTCTACAAGCTCCGGATTATCGGGCGGAACTGCGGATGAATACACCAGCGCGTCAACGTCGCTTTCAACATTGGCTGCAGCATGGCCGATGTACACTTTCGCGCCAAGCGATTCAAGGCGTTCGGTATTATCGCTGGCTGCCCGGTCCGAGCCGGTGATCGTGAACTTCTGGTCTATCAGGATCTCGGCGATGCCACTCATTCCGATACCGCCAATGCCCACAAAATGCAGTTTCTTAATGGATGAAAACATGAAGTATTACCTGTCTGTAAAACCCGGCCGGCTCCATCGCTTGTAATTGCGTTTTGGAATACCGGAGGTAAACCTGTTTACTTCTGCAACCAATTCCCTGTCGCGCTCATAACGCCCTACGCGTATTCTCAGAAAGCGGCGTTTCTCCTTCAGCTTGAATACTATTACCTGAAACCTCCCGCCTGTCTGTACCCTGGATTCCCGCCCGATATGAACCCACTCAATATCGGCGGCACTCACTCTCCGCTCACGAAACCGGTTCTTAAAAAGTATTGCGGCTTCGGTAATAATCAGCCGGCGTTTTTGAATGACATTGAGCACAAGGACAACCAATGACATCACAACAAAAAACATTATCACGTACATCAAGGGGTCGTTGAAAACATACTCAAACTTTGCTTCCACAAAATTCCCCCTGATGCCGCCGTAGGCAAACAACGTCAGCAGATAAATCAGGGCAGATTGATAATAGAAGTCGAGTTTGTATTTGAATACCTTTTCCGTTTCCGACATGTTACGCTTCGACAAGGGCGAGTACCGCCCGTGCAACCGATGATGCGGCGCCGGGCTTTCCCAGTGATCGTGCTTTTGCCGCCATCATTGACAACTGTTGTTCATTGCCCATCAAGGCTGTGACTATTCCGGCAAGTTTCCCGCCCACTTCATCATCGCGGAGAAGAATACTCGCCCCGCTTTCAACCATCACTTTTGCATTTTCCGTTTGGTGGTCTGCCGCCGCAAACGGATAGGGCACAAGCACTGACGGGACTCCGGCCAGTGTCAGTTCTGCTAACGTTGTTGCACCGGCCCGGCAAACGACCAGGTCGCATGCGGCATACGCAAACGCCATCCGGTCAATGAACTTGAGTATCTTGATATCCTTACCCTCAACACCTTTTGCTGCCACTCTTTGATAGTCACCTTCTCCGGTTTGCCAGAGAATCTGTATGCCCTTTCCGGTCATCTCCCGGTAGTTTCCAAGCACCGCCTGGTTGATGGAGTGAGCGCCAAGGCTTCCGCCAAAAACCAAAAGTAATTTTTTTGCGGGATCGAGGCCGAAAAACTTTGCCGCCGATTCTCTTGTCACGCTGCCAAATGCCGAACGGACGGGGTTGCCGCTTACTTTTATGTTGTCCTTTCTGCCCAGAAATCTTGCAGAGGATTCAAATGCCAGATGAACTTCCGTAACCCGCGACGCCAGCATTCTTGTCGTTACACCGGGAAAACTGTTTTGCTCCTGAATCACCGCCGGAATTCCCAGCAGCGATGCCATATAGACAATGGGGCCACAAACATATCCTCCCGTGCCTACAACGGCGTCGGGCTTGATGCGCCTAATGAGAATGAACGATTGCACCAGTGCCACCAACAGCTTGAGAGGGAACAGAAGATTCTCAAGCGTCAGCTTACGCCTGAAGCCGCTGATCCAGATTGTCCGGAAATCGTAGCCGTGCTCCGGTACCACGCGCGCTTCAATCTTATTCTTCGTTCCAACAAAAGTAATCGAAGAATCCGGCCTGATGTTCTTTACTTCATCGGCAATTGCAATTGCCGGGAACAAGTGCCCGCCTGTTCCACCTCCGGCGAAAACTATGTGAGGGTTTCTGCCGGACACGCTCAGTAGATTTTCCCGACCGTCGCTGCATTGACCGGGTCAATGGGGCGCACTCCATCCGCAGTGTGATGCAAACGCGGATACATATCCGTCTGCGAAGAAATATTCAGAAGCACGCCGATCGCCATTGACGAGAACAACATGGAGGAGCCGCCATAACTTACAAATGGCATTGGCAGCCCGGTCGTGGGCAGAATCCCCAGCGTAACGCCGGCATTGACCAGCGCATACAATGACACTGCCGATGTAATGCCTATGGCGAGATATCTGCCAAAATCGTCTCTTGCATGTTTCGCTATCTTTATTCCTCGCAGCATAATCGTGAGAAATAGCGCCATGATAAAGAGTGTCCCGATCAAGCCATACTCTTCCCCGACAATCGAAAACACAAAATCTCCATAGGATTCCGGCAGAAAAAAATCCCTTTGACGGCTACCGCCGGGCCCGAGGCCGAAGATCCCGCCATTTCCAAAACCGATAATTCCTTGCCAGAGCTGGTAGTTCGACCTCTCTCCGCCACCATCCCCGCTGATGAAGCTCATGATACGCTTCATACGGTACTCGGCGCTGAGCATGTAAAGAATAAGCAGGGGAAAGAGCGAGGCAAAAGTCATCGCAAGATGTTTCATCCGGGCGCGCCCGACAAACAGCAACACAAGACTGATACCAAAGATCATGGAGCCCGTACTGAAATTCGGCTGAAGAAGAACCAGCACGGTGACGATCCCTATCCAGATCATCATCGGAATGAAACCGGTTTTGAAATCCGCAATACGATCCTTCTTCTCTGCCAATAATACACAGAGGTGAAAAATCAGAGCATACTTGGCGAACTCCGACGGCTGCAATCCGAAGCCCCCAAACCGCAGCCAGCGTGCCGCGCCTTTGATTTCGCCGCCGAGCCCCAACGTCACTACAAGGAGCGCAATGGCCCCGATAAGCACGGGCTTTGTCAGTTTCTTGTACTTCTTGTAGTCAATATTCATGAAGACGAGCACTGCGACAAAGCCCATAAGGATTTTGATGGCATGATTGCCAAGCAGTTTGCCGCTTTCACCATACTTTTCCAGTGCCCAGGTGGAACTTGCGCTGTACACAACACCTAGACTCAAAACCATCAAAATGAGAACGGAGATGAGCACGGCGAGGTCTATATGATTGCGTTGGGTGCGCATGCTACAATTTGTTCACCAATTCTTTGAATACCCTGCCGCGGTGCTCATAGTTCTGAAACCAATCGAAGGATGCGCAGGCCGGCGATAACAGCACTGTGTCACCACGAACAGCCAGGCCCGAAGCGATGTCTATTGCTTCGGGCATTGATGTTGCAACCCTGACGGGTACAATGCTTTGAAAGATGCCATTTACTTTTTCCGACGACTCACCTATTGCCACGATCGTTTTCACATGCTTTCTGACAAGGTCCGTCAGTACCGAGTAATCGTTTCCCTTATCCCTTCCCCCCAACAACAACACAAGAGGCCTCTCAAAACTTTGAAGTGCATACCATACAGAATCCACATTCGTTGCCTTCGAGTCATTGATATAGTGGACGCCGTTTACTTCACGTACAAACTCCAGCCTGTGTTCAACACCCTTGAAGTTCTTTAGCGTTGCGCGTATTGATGCTGCTGAAATTCCCATGGCCCGCGCAGCAAGAGTTGCTGCCATAGCGTTCTGCAGATTGTGTATACCACGAATGCTGATATCGTTTGTCGCAATAATATCCTGGATACTGTTTTCCATCGCCACTCTGAGAGTGCCGCCCTCCACAAACGCCCCGGCAGAAAGATATTTGCTTGTACTGAACGGAAGCCGCCGGATTGCTTCATTCGCGCTGTGTTCAACACTCTGTCGTGTCATCTCATCATCGTGGTTGAATACGATAGTGTCTCCGGCCGATTGATTTTCATACACCCGCCGCTTTGACGCCGCGTACTTTTCAAATGAATGGTCATATCGGTCAAGATGGTCCGGTGTAATATTCAGAAGCACAGAAACCTTTGGCCTGAACGACACAATATGATCTAGTTGAAAACTGCTGATTTCCAAAATTGCCGTACTTTCCGGCGTCAGGTCGCTCACTATTTCCGAGAAGGCGACGCCAATGTTTCCTCCAACAGCCGAGGGTTTTCGTGCATCCTGAAACATCCGTCCGAGCAATGTGGTGGTCGTTGTTTTGCCATTGGTTCCCGTAATTGCGACAATTGGCGCGGGATTAAACCAGCTCGCGACCTCAACTTCGCTGACGACTTCCAGGTTTCTTCCCCTGGCTTGTCGTACTACGGGGATATCCGACGGCACTCCGGGACTCAACACTATAGTATCGGCATCGAGGACACGGCCCGTGTTCGCTCCAAACTCCGCTTCAATGCCATACCGTTGAAGTTCGGCTGCCGCGACATGCATCTTTTCGGCCGGGGAGGCGTCGCTGAGAAACACGTGCGCTCCCTGAGCGTGAAGCAATTTTGCCGCTGCTATGCCGCTTCGGGCACCGCCAATAATACCGAATCTCTTTCCACGAACCGCAGCAGCATCCACACTACCGCACCTTGAATGTTGCCAGACTGACAATCATCATCAGCACGGCAACGATATAAAAACGCGCAACGATCTTCGGCTCCGGCCAACCGAGTAGCTCGAAATGGTGATGCAACGGCGCCATCTTGAATATGCGCCTGCCTTCGCCATATTTTTTCTTCGTGTATTTGAAATACGCCCGCTGGATAATGACCGAGGCCGTTTCTGCAAGGAATACGCCCCCCAGGGTGGGCAACAGCAATTCCTTTTTAATCAGAACGCACAATGCTCCTATTGCTCCGCCGAGCGCTAACGAGCCGGTATCACCCATAAACACTTGCGCTGGATAAGCATTGAACCAAAGAAAACCGAGTGAAGCGCCCACGAGTGCCGCGCAATACACTGCGAGTTCACCGTTGCCTCGCAGGAACGGTATGGTGAGGTACTCGCTCACTACGGCGTTACCGGATATGTAACTGATGATTCCAAGGGTAAGCGCCACAATACCAACGATGCCTATCGCAAGGCCATCGAGCCCATCGGTAAGGTTCACTGCATTTGAAGTTGCTGTAATGACAAAGACGACCATGGGTTTGTAGTGATACCCGAAATCAAATTCACGGTGTTTGAAAAATGGTACTGTGGTGGAAGAGTTGACCTTCCACAGGTCCGCATCAATCCATTGAGGGAAGAAATAGACGATACCGCCGACGATGAGCCCGACAAATACCTGCCCGACAATTTTGTACCGCCCGATAAGCCCTTTGGGTTTTTTCTTTACCACCTTCAGATAATCATCAAGAAACCCGACGGCCCCCAACGCTGCTGTAACAAATATGATCAACACTACATAGAGATTTCCTATGTTTCCCCAAAGCAGCGTTGGTATCAACACCGCCGCCAGAACGATCAAGCCCCCCATTGTGGGTGTACCGGCTTTTGTGAGGTGCGTTTTCGGCGCTTCAACTTTCGCAGCCTCTCCGATTTGCTTTTGCTTCAGCTTCCGGATGATTTTGGGCCCGAGCCAAAACGCTATGATCAGCGCCGTCACCGCTGCTGCTGCCGCGCGAAATGTTATGAACCTGACAAGCCCGAACCCCGGCGGGTGGTATGTGCGTTCGATAAATTCCAGAAAATAATAGAGCATAAAATTGGGTTGTATTCTCTATTTATCCAAATGGGACAACTGCGGAACGGAGGCGCTCTTCCAAAAACGTTACAACATCTTCCATTTTCATCCCGCGAGAACCCTTGATTAAAACGGCGTCGCCCGGCGCAATTAATTCGGCCAGGTACTCTGCCAGAATATTTTTCTGATCGTAATGAACGGAAAGCGGCAAATCTGCTGCATTATGAATGTGTTCCGATTCCACTCCATACGTCAGCAGATAATCAATTCCGAGTTTTGGTATCTCGGCCCCGACTTTGTTGTGCTCTTCGGTGGAGGCCGCTCCCAATTCACGCATGTCACCAAGCACCGCGATCTTTTTCCCGGGAATCTTTGCGGCTGCCAACGTGCGAAGCGCAAAAAGCATGGAATCCGGGTTCGCATTGTATGTGTCATTATAAATGATGACGCCGCCCAGGTTCTGGACCTCCATGCGTTTGGTAGATGGTTTAAATGACTCTAAAGATTTTCGAATTCTTTTGGCGGGCACCCTGAACACCAGGCCGACTGCGGCGGCGGCCAATGCATTCATTGCGTTATGTTCACCCGGAACGCCCAGTCGTACCTCGGTACGCTTCTTGCCTTTACCTCCCCGGAACTCCAGTAGCGCACACCCCGACTCATCAACATCAACAATTCTTCCTTTGACCGTTGCCTGCCGGGTGTTGAAACCGTAATCCGTTTTCCGCTTTATTCCCTTTGCCCGGGCTCTGAGTTCGGGGTCGTCGGTATTAACAAATACATGTGCCTTTTTCCGGTTTCGTAGAGATTGGAACAGCTTCGCTTCTTCGTCTGCCACCCCCTGAACCGTTTTGAAAAACTCCAGATGCTCGCGACCAATGTTAGTGATCAATCCGTGCGTGGGCTGAAGCAGGCTGCAGAGGTATTCGATCTCGCCGGGATGATTTGTTCCTATTTCTACCACCGCAATCTCATGTTTCTTTTGAAGTCTGAAGATCGTCTGCGGAACACCGATATGGTTGTTATGGTTACCTTCGGTTTTCAAAACATTGTATTCCATATTGAGCACGTTTGCGATCATATCCTTTGTCGTGGTCTTCCCGTTGCTCCCTCCGACGGCAAGAATGGGAAGGTCGAATTTTGCCCGGTACAACTTTGCCAGTTCACCGAGCGCAAGAACAGTATCCTCAACCACAAGAAGGGGCATTGATACTTCGGCGATGTGTGATGACCGCGCCACGATCGCAACGGAGGCACCCTTGTCGCAGGCATCAGCAAGAAATTTGTGCCCGTCAAACTGACTTCCGTTCAGAGCAACAAACAGGTCGCCTTTTTGTACTGTCCTGGAATCGGTCGAAACGCCAATTATTTTTCTCCCCTTAAGTAGGCTTGCGTTGCGTATTTCAACGTGCCCTATTTGTAGCAGTTCCTTCGGGTGGAGTTTCATTCCATACCCCGGATACAACGCCGCACTTCCTCACGGTCATCAAAGTGTGTCCTGGTCTCACCTATAATCTGATAATCCTCGTGGCCCTTGCCTGCAATCAAAACGACATCTCCGCGGCCTGCCATTGCTAATCCCCGCTCAATTGCCTCGCGGCGGTCAACCTCCGTATAGACCCTGGCACCCGGGGTTACACCACCGAGTATTTGGCCGATAATAGTTTCCGGATCTTCTCTGCGCGGATTGTCGGAGGTGATGATGGTGATATCACTTGCGGCGCTTGCGATACGCCCCATAACCGGACGCTTGCCGCTGTCCCTGTTTCCGCCGCAGCCGAATATTGTTATGAGTTTACCATTACCGGACTCCGGCAGAATTTTTCTAATCGTACGGATGCAATTCTCCAGGGCGTCGGGGGTATGCGCATAATCGACCACCGCTGTCCATCCCCGCGGCGATGAAATTTGCTCGAACCTCCCTGGAACGGCTTTCAGGTTTTCAATCCCATGGATGATTTGCTCGTCTGGAATATCCAGTGCAATACCCGTTGCATACGCAGCCAGAATGTTCTGAACATTGAAGTCGCCCATTAAAGATGACGTCGCACTCAGGGTAACTCCGTCATGCATGACTTTGAATTTTGTTCCTCCAACACTCAGGAGTACGTCCGTTGCGCGAACATCCGCATCCGCACCAAGTCCGTAGCGTATCACCTTTGCGGGACATGACGAAACCATTCTTTCACCAAATGGATCGTCTACATTGGTAACGGCAAAAGAGGAGTTGGGCAGCCCGTCAAAAAGCATTTTTTTGGCCTCAAGATAAGCATCCATGGAGCCGTGGAAATCAAGATGATCCTGCGTCAGGTTGGTAAACCCTGCGGCCGCAAACTGAAGCGCGTGTACCCTGTGGAGCGCCAACGAGTGCGACGAAACCTCCATTGCCGCAGCACTGCATCCGCGATCCACCATGGTGGCAAGAAGCTGATTCAGCTCAAGCGATTCCGGCGTGGTGTGCGTTGCGGGAACAGTTTCCCCTCCAACGGTGTGCTGTATCGTACCGATCAACCCTGCTTGCTCCCCTCCTGCTTCAATAATGGATTTAATCAAATGCGTTGTTGTGGTCTTTCCATTCGTGCCTGTCACACCAATCAACTTCAGTTTTGTTGACGGATGCTGGTAATAGTTGGACGCCAGCCGGGCGAGGGCTTGCCGTGAATCGGGAACGACGATCTTCGCCACCCCCGTGTGCATAAACAACGAATCGGGAAGAGCTGTATCATCTTGCAAAACAACAACATTCGCACCACGGGCAATTGCTTCGCTGACAAATGCATGGCCGTCAGCCGCCAGGCCGCGTATGGCAACAAACATTTCCCCCTGTTTCATCTTCCTTGAATCATACTGGATGCCGCTGACATGAATATCCTGCGTCACCATCTGTTTTCCGTAGAGAGCGTGAAACATTTTGATAACAGTCACGCCCTCCATTAAACGCGTCAGCGTCATATGGCGCCGATGCTGTTGTGCAATGCACCGCTGGCTTGCTGGCCGGTCATCAGCGGAGGCTCACCAGGGCGTTTCCCTTGGGTGAGCACGTAATGCTGATTCGCATCCCGGCTTTCACCATTCTGCCCGGAGGCGGCGCTTGCGTGGAGACAATACCCGATCCCCGTACTTCAGCATCAAGTTTCTGAATTGTCAGCCTGTTGATTGCGCGACGCATCGTCAAACCACGCACATCCGGGACAATCGCAAAACCTTCAGGCACCTTTGCCCCGGGGTGATCGGTTGCAAGCCTGATCGAAGTTTCATCGAGCGCTTTCGTTCCGGCTACAGGCGTCTGACCCAAGACTGTTTTTCCGTTGCCTGAAATCTCAACATCAAATCCGTGGGCTTCAAGAATATCCTTCGCAACATCAACATTGAGATTTGCTACATCCGGAATAACCACCGGCTGCCTGCCGGCAAACTGTTCCGGGTTTTTGTTGAAACGTCCCGACATTGCAATAATTTTCTCCGCGATAGCTCTGAATATCGGGGCGCTTGCAAGCCCGCCCGTGTACCCGCCCTCCCGCGGGTTATCCAGCATTACAAGGCATACAACCTTCGGATCCTCTGCCGGAAAAAAACCGGCAAAAGATGCTGTGTAGCTTCCAATGTTATATTTTCCGTTGACAACCTTTCGGGACGTGCCCGTCTTACCTGCTATTCTTAGACCTTCCACCTTTGCGCCTTCGCCGGTACCCCGTTCCACCACCCCCTCAAACAGCGATGTGATTACTTCCGCTGTTTCCTTTGAAACAACACGCCGTATAACCTGTGGCTGTGTTTCGGCGACAACATTCTGGTGCTCATCCACCACCTGCTTGATGACGAACGGTTTCATCAAGATGCCTTTGTTTGCCAAAGCGGCATACGCTGACGCGATTTGTATAGGCGTTGCCCCGACCTCGTAGCCGTACGCAAGTGTATTCAGTGTCGTACCGGACCACTCTGTTGGCTTCTTAAGGTCGCCCCGCACCTCTCCGGGGAGATCCGTTCCGGTTGCTGTGCCGAAGCCATAATTCCGCGCCATGGTGAACAAGCGTTCGGCCCCGATCCTATCCGAAAGTTTGGCAAATACAATGTTGCTCGAATGTTCCACCGCTTCCCTGAATGTCAGCCATCCTGCCGGATGAGTATCGGTAATGTGCCGCTGCTTGCCGCCCGGCAGAGTAACAAGATAGTCTCCGTTCTCTGCAAAAAATTTTTCTTCCAGCTTGACGAGGTTGTTTTCTAGCGCTGCTGATTCTGTCACCAGCTTGAAGACCGACCCCGGTTCAAACATATCAGTAATAATGCGGTTCTTCATTGCCGTTGTATCGGCAACGGAGTACCGGTTCGGGTTGAGGATCGGATACAACGCCATCGCCAGTAATTCACCTGTGCGCGGATCCATCATTACCACCAAACCTGCGCTTGATTTGTTCCGCTCAATTCCTTTGCGAAGCTCCTCCTCCGCAATTGCCTGCAATTCAAGATCAATGGTGAGAACCAGGCTTTTGCCGTTGGATGGCTCTACTCTTGGGTAGTCCACGGATGGGCGGCGGCGCCCCAAACCATCCCGCTGCATAACAACATATCCGTTCGTTCCGCTCAGAAGCTCATCACATTGAAGTTCAATCCCGCTCAACCCATTGTTGTCTATACCGGTAAAACCAAGGATTTGTCCTGCTACGTGGTCATAATGGTAAAGGCGTTTTGGCTCATCCAATTGAACAACGCCCTCGAAGTCAGCAGCGCGTATTTTTGATGACGTGGCGGGATTTACCAGGCGTTCTAGCCACACAAATCTTCTCTGAGGAGTTGTAAGCTTCGACCGATATTCTTCCCTCGATTTTCCAAAAACCCGCGAAAACCTGTCCGCCACCAACGCTACGTCGCCGCGTACCACCTTGGGATCGGCCGCAAACGATACAAAGGTACTATTGGAAACCAGTATCTTTCCGTTCCGCTCAAAAATATTGCCCCGTGCTGCCGGCAGAGGAACCTTGGCTTCATATTGTTTACGCGCTATTTCCTGATACTTTGGCGACTCAACTACCTGGATTTGCACAAGACGCAGGACGACTATCGCAAAGAACACCAGCAGGCAGATTTTCAGCACTAGCACCCTGCCGAGCGCAGCCTTTCTCAGCAACCCGTAATTGTTTCCCTGTGGTGATATGTTCTTTGCCTTTTTCAAAAATGCTGTTTACCGGTTTGGGGTGTTGGCGGATGTACGTGAGAGCTCTTCGATTTTTTCGGCATCAACATCGAACCATGTCGGCTGCTCCTTTGGATACTGAAGGCCGATATCATCAACCGCTATTTTACTTATGCGATCCCAGCCGGACTTACGATCTATTTCCGCCCGTATCACCTGGTTATCGTTCACCAGTTTATCGTAGCGTGTCTGCAACTGGTTTACTTCAAGGGCAATCTGGTTTACACGAAGTATGTTGCTGACATAGAGCACGATGCCAGCGCCGCAACCGAACAAAATCAACACAATGTGAAATGTGGACCTTCTTCTCCTTACCGCCTTGCGGTTCGGACGTACAGCGTACCCTGGCGTCTTTGATTGCGGGTCGCCCTTGTACACGCGGCGTTCCTCAAGGATATCGCCGCGTGCTCGATCCAGCAATTCCTCAACGTCATGCGGTTGCTTCTGCAAGGCTCTTCTTTCCGGTAATCTTCAGATCTTCTCGGCGGCTCTCAACTTGGCGCTACGCGCTCTCGGATTTTGTCTGAGCTCGGCATCACCGGGCAACAAAGGTTTTTTTGTCAACACTTTTAACTTTGGTACAACGGGTATGTCGGGTATCAATTTCGTGCCCGAAGGAATACGGGTTGCAGATTCTTTCTTGAAAAAATCTTTTACTATTTTATCTTCCAGCGAGTGGTAGGAAATCACCACAAGCCTCCCGCCCGTTCCGAGAACTTCTAAAGAATCCGATAGAACTTTTGTCAGGCTTTGCAGCTCCCCGTTCACTTCGATGCGGATGGCTTGAAACACCCTGGATAATGTTTGGGTAACATACCTGGGATCGGCTGCAGTCCGGACTACACTGGCCAACCCACTTGTGGTATCAACCGGCCTGGCATTTACAATCTTCCTGGCAATGTGTCGGGCCTGCCGCTCTTCCCCAAAATCCCTCAACACCTTTTCCAGCCTCTCTTGCGTGTAAGAATTTACCACCTCCCATCCGTTGTGCTCCTGCCGAGAATCCATCCGCATATCTATCGGACCAGCAGACCTGTAGGAAAAACCCTTCGCCGCCTCATCTAACTGAAACGATGAAACGCCAAGATCGAGAATGAGACCGTCAACGGAAGTGATGCTCAACCCGCCCAGCAATTGACGGAGATCTCTGAAATTGCCCTGAACAAAATCGACGCTTCCCCCATAAGCCGAAAGCCGCCGTTGCGCAAAGAGAAGGGCGTCTGCATCTGCATCCAAGCAGACGACGCGGCCTTTTCCCTGGAGATGCTTGCAAATTGCTTCTGCATGCCCGCCACCGCCCGTTGTTCCATCAACATACATTCGGCCACCATTGGTGACCAGGTAATTCAGCGACTCGGCAAGAAGAACGGGATCATGAAACTGCGCCGGCTTGTGCGCAGGGAATTGCGTCTGCTTCACGCAAGTGTACTATTTCTTGAATACGCGTTGCGCAACATCTTCATAACTTTCTGGTTGCGCACTGATGTAGTCGTGGTAGATCTTTGGATTCCAGATTTCCATCCGCTCCAGCACTCCGAGAATCAACACGGCATTTTCAATCCCCGCAAAAAGCAACAACTCCTTGGGAATGATTATGCGTGATTGCGCGTCCACCTGTGATTCCGTTGCCCAACGCAACAGTGTGCGGGTAAAAAAACGGTGTTTAGGATCAGATGAGGATAGACCTCTCACGGACTGTTCGAGAGATGTCCATTCGTCAAGCGGATACACAAAAAGACACTGCTCAAATCCGCGGGTGACGATGAAGGTATCGTTTGCTTCCGGGGAAACATATTTTCGCAGCTTGGATGGGATGTTGATCCGCCCCTTACTGTCGACAGAATATTCGTATGAACCTTTGAAGGAAGACATGATTCCAGAATTGGATTTCCCACCAGTGACCCACTTTTACCCACGCATAGCTAAGATATTCATTTCATAGATAAAGTCAAGAAAAATATGCAGAAATTAGTTCGTTTTTGAGGGATTGCTTGGGGTTGCTATTGGCACTTGCTGGCGGGTAACCCACTTGAATCGAGTGGGCCCTTACATCACAAAAACGCCCTTTGTCACGTCATCAAGAAATGCTATGCAATGGCCTATGGGTGAGGGTTGGCTTAC
>CAZWIN010000016.1:0-18434 GCA_964633855.1 uncultured Chitinophagales bacterium | reverse complement strand
TAAAATCCTTGCTCCTGATACTGAAGGGCCTCGTTGCAAACATCACGTCGTTGAAGTGCTTGGCATCTTCACGAAACTTCTGGATGTCTTGGCGAGAATAGCCATCTCCCAAAATGACGATATCCACTTTCTCCGACGGGCTTCCATTTTTCATAAGCGAGGAAACCCTGAACGGGAGCTCACGTTTTTCGGAATTCACCTGCGTAGGATCATTGGGATCAATTGTAGTTGAGAACACCTCATGAAAAATCATCCTCTTGTCGCGACGGGAGATTGTCATTTGAACCGTGTGGCGCGGGTAGGGCATCCGGACTGTCTCCGAAAACGTGCGGTATATTCCTTGCAGGGCTTCATCCGTGGTTTGCCATTCGTTGAACATCGTTGAATAGCCGCGCGAAAAAATCAGCTTGCCTGAGGCAAGATCATACACCCTTGCAACATATTCACCCATGTTGAGTGTGTCCTCGAGATTTACCCTGCTTCCGGGCCATGCCCCTTCCGCAATAACCTGATCAAGGCTGAACTTCTCTTCCCCCTTCGTTCCCGTGTGGTAGTAGTCAACCCTCAGCGTTTTCTCGGTAAAGAAACGCGCGTACTCAATCGCAGGAGAAGCAACCGCAACTGAAAGAGACATCACTGTAACAACAAGAATGGTATAACGCATGAATTCCCTCATACAAGACTATTAAAAGAAGAATCTGATACCAAGGCCGATGTTGCACGACGCTTCAGTGGATGGAGCAAGATCAACAACCGGTGCAAGCTCCGCAAAAATGTCGAGCGGCGCACCGTGCGGGAGATACGCCATTCCCGCCGCAATCCTGATTCCGAAAACTCCCTTCCCTTTTCCTGCTCCGAGCCTGACACCCGGGCCGACATAGGGAACAAACCTCTCAGAAGAATGGATCGCATCGGGAAAATGCCAGAGGTAATCCGCATGCACATGGAAAAAGCCGCTCCTGCGGAACGACCATGCCAGAGCGCCGTCAATGGCGTTCCGTTGCGACAGCCAGTATTTGGCGCTTACACCGGTCGGGTCACCGAGTATCACCCCAAGACCGAATCCCTTTTCCTGTCCACGTGCAACACCACCCGACAGCATTACTATTGCAAGCACTACAAGAACAGCCTTCATCCTCAACCCTCCCGATTATTTCACTCCCAGTAACTCGACATCGAAAATGAGGTCCGCACTTGGAGGGATCACCGGCGGAAAGCCACCCTTCCCGTACCCCAGATCCGGCGGAATGATGAGTTTCCGCTTCCCTCCCACCTTCATAGTTGCAACGCCTTCATCCCAGCCTTTGATCACCTGACCGGTACCAATGGCAAAACTGAACGGGGAATTGCGATCAACAGAGCTGTCAAACTTTTTCCCGTCTTTCAGGTACCCTGTATAATGAACGGTAACAAGGTTCCCCTTTTTAGGGGCATCTCCTTTGCCTTCCACTACATCAACATACTTCAACCCTGACGCCGTGGTTATTTCATTCATAATACCTGTCTTTCCCTAATCGTTGAATGTTCAAAAGATAAAACTTTCCGCCTGAAAACCAACTTGAATCTCTCTGAAAATGCTTCTATCTTCATGCGTCAACGAAGCCATCTTCCCCTCAACATTCAGATAACTTGAAAGTATGATGTATGCGCACTCTCTTTGTCTATGCCATGCTGTCGGCAGTATTACTGTTACTTCCGGCTTTGATGTTCACTTCCTGTTCTCAGCAACAACCCAAATCAGGAGCAACCATGGAACGTGACCCGCATTCCTTTGCGAACCACGATCAGGTTGTTGTACGGCATCTCGCCCTCGACCTTGCAGTGGACTTTTCTGCCAAGAAGCTTTCCGGCAAAGCGATATTGCGTATAGAAAATCTTGCGGCAGTGGATACTCTTATCCTTGACACACGGGATTTGAATATTGAACGGGTGACAAGGGAACAACCGGAGCAGCAAGCAGGATTCCGGCTTGGCCCTGTCACTGAGCATTTAGGACAATCCCTCGCCATCGCCATCACGCCAAAGACAACTTTTGTCACAGTGTACTACTCTACGAAGCCTCAAGCAGCTGCGCTGCAATGGCTTGAACCGCCCCAAACAGCCGGAGGGAAAAGTCCTTTTCTTCTTACGCAATCACAATCAATCCTCGCGAGAACATGGGTACCCTGCCAGGATAACCCCGCAGTGCGCATGACCTACAGCGCGCATATCAAAACACCGCCCGGAATGCTGGCGCTGATGAGCGCTGAAAACAAACCGGACAAGAACCCGGAAGGAGAATATGAGTTTTCCATGCCGCAGCCGATTCCTTCCTACCTTCTTGCGCTTGCGGTTGGAGATATTGCATTCAAACCCATAAGTGACAGGTGTGGAGTGTATGCCGAACCTAATCTTGTTGACCGCGCTGCATGGGAATTTGCCGATACAGAAAAAATGATTGCAGCGGCGGAGCAACTCTACGGCCCCTATCGCTGGGGACGATATGACATGATTGTTCTTCCGCCCAGCTTTCCTTTTGGGGGAATGGAAAACCCCCGGCTCACTTTCCTTACTCCAACTGTCATCGCCGGAGACCGGTCATTGGTTTCCGTTGTTGCACACGAACTTGCACACTCCTGGTCCGGTAATCTGGTGACCAATGCAAGCTGGGGCGACTTCTGGCTGAATGAGGGTTTCACCGTGTACTTTGAACGAAGAATTCTTGAGTCCGTGTACGGGGAAAAATATTCTGAAATGCAGGCACTGCTTGGCTTTCAGGACCTCGTGAAGAATGTAGCCGAACTGGGTGATACAAGCGCCGACACTAGACTCTCCTTGAATCTCATAGGCCGCGATCCGGATGATGCGGTGAATGACATTGCGTATGAAAAAGGATATATGTTTTTGAGAAAGATTGAGGAAACTGTCGGGCGCGAGCAATGGGATACGTTTCTGAAGTCCTACTTCAACACTCATGCTTTCAAAAGTATGACAACCGCAAAGTTCATTTCCATACTCCGTGATTCAGTTATCAAGGGCAACAAGAAGTTTGAAGATGATATTCAGATTGACACGTGGGTCTATGGAACTGGAATACCCAAGAATCATCCAGTCGTCACTTCCGACGCCTTTGCCGAGGTGGAAAAACAGGTGCAGTCATGGATCGCCGGCACTAAGCCATCTCAACTGGCGACTTCAGGCTGGACAACACAGGAATGGATGCACTTTATGCGCAAGCTCCCGAAGCCGATGATGAAACAGCAGATGGAATCACTTGATAAGGGGTTCCGGTTTACGCAAAGCGGTAATGCGGAAATCCTGGACGAGTGGTTTCTCCATGCCATCTGGAACAACTACGAGCAGGCGTATCCTGCAATGGAGAAATTCCTGACATCTGTCGGGCGCCGTAAGTTTCTCAAGCCTCTCTATACAGAGATGGCAAAGACTCCCGAAGGGCTTGCGTTGGCAAAACAAATCTATGCCAAAGCACGTCCGGGATATCATGCTGTTTCAGTGCGTACGATTGATGATATTTTGAAGTGGAATGGATAACATCGATCATGGTGTCAAAACCAGCTTGACCTACCCCATCAAACCAAACCTCACCCTTCTGCTGGAATGGTATCCGCCCCAACCCTTAGTTTGGGGTGGGCAGTGGATCATGTCCCACGGACCTCATACCTGACAACTGTTACCTAAAGTCGTTTATCTAATTACGCAGAGTTCCAAAAGTGGAAGCAGCCCCTGGCCCGGGCGGAGTAGTTATCCAACCGCGACCTTTGGCGAGGCCATCCCTTCGGGACAGGTCGGGGAAAAGAGCAAACGAAAAGCACCGGGCTTTAGCCCTGACACATGTTACCACAAATCGTTTCTCTAAGTATGGAGAGTTGCGTTCCTTCGCTCTCGCGGTGTAGTGATACATAACCTCAACCTTCAGGTTGAGGTTAGACCAAAGCAGAGACAACCGGGCTTTAGCCCTGAGTTAATAGAACCATGTCCTAAGTTAGAATCTGGATCCACACTCTCTGGGGAACAAAACATCGAGCCCATGTTCTCCCCAAGGAAATCAGGCCTCGAATCCTGAACCACATCAGAGAGAACGCCAAACAGAAAGAAATCTTTGTTGACAGGCTCAACGGGTTCTCCAACCATGTTCACTGCCTGTTTGCACTGAATGCAGACATGACTACATCAAAGGCACTCCAACTCCTCAAAGGCGAGTCAGCTTACTGGATAAACAAAGAGAAAGTGACTCCGCTGAGATTTGGGTGGGCTAACGAGTACTACGCCGCCTCGGTGAGTGAATCAATGTTGGATGCTGTCAGGACCTACATTGACAACCAGGAAGTTCATCATCGTAAGTTGTCATACGGGGAAGAGGTTGCAGAATTCTTGCGGCAGAATTGTACTGTACGTCATGGCTAAAGCCATTTCCTATGTTCGTTGCCACTCCCCCACCATGAATGGTGGAGTTCTCACCTAAGAACCGCCAACCCCCCAAGTGCGACAATTGCCCTGGATAACACAAGAGGCGTCTCATGGACGCCTCTCGCTTTTCAGATTTGATTGAATGATTACTTTGTCGCAGTTTCCACAGACGGTGAACAAAACTCCTGAAACGCCTGCATAAGATGCTGGGAGATCTGAAACGCATCCCTGCTCTCAACCTGAAAGCGTGGAATGAAATGAACAAGCTGCCCGTCTTTAAAGAAAGCCATTGATGGAGACGACGGCGGAATATTCCCCAGAATCTCTCTCAGCCGTGCAGTAGCCTCAATATCCCCGCCAGCGAATACTGTTGTCAGATGATCCGGCTTGACGGGTGACTTTTGCAGAGCCATCGCGATACCCGGCCGCGCCTTCCCCGCAGCACATCCGCAAACCGAATTAATCATCACGAAATTCACGCCTTTGTCTTCTTTGATGCTCTTATCAACATCAGCGGCTGTGCGTAACTCACGAAAACCGACTCTGGTTAACTCATCCCGAAACGGTTGGATAGCTCTTGGATCGTACTGCATTCCTCTGTTCCTCTCAATAAATGTTTTTCAATGAACTACACTCTACAACTGAATTCCCAAAGCCGGAGTTCCCGCAAGCAAACAACTTACCTTTTCTTGTTCCTTTTTACGGCACGGGATTTCTTTTTCCCGGCAACCTTCCGCTTCGTCTTATGACCAACCGATTTCTTCCTGGCCGTTGTTTTTTTCTTCAAGGACTTGCCAGCTTTCCGCTTCTTCAAGCTCTTTGCTTTTTCTCGCGAAGGTGAGGGCTTGGCAATACGGGAGGCCATAAGGTTCAAAGCACTTCCTGCCTTGAACCACTCGATCTGGTTCTCGTTGAACGAGTGGTTCAGCAGCACCTCATCTATGGTTCCGTCGGAATGTTTGAGCAACATCCTCAAGGGGACGCCCGGAGCAAATGCTCTCAAACCAATAATGGAAATCTTGTCATCTTCGCGCACTTTGTCATAGTCGGCAGGATTGGCAAACGTCAACGGCAGCATCCCCTGCTTCTTGAGGTTTGTTTCATGAATACGGGCAAAGCTTTTGACCACAATTGCCTTACCGTCGAGCCACCGCGGTTCCATGGCAGCATGCTCACGGCTTGAACCCTCGCCGTAGTTCTCATCACCAACAACTACCCACCCGATTCCGCGAGACTTGTAGTCACGTGCAACCGCAGAAAACTCCTTCACTTCCCCATTCAGTACGTTTTTCCCACGACCCGCCTCGCCGGTGAATGCATTGATTGCACCGCTGAACATGTTGTTCGAGATATTATCAAGATGGCCGCGGTATTTCAACCATTTGCCTGCAGGAGAAATATGGTCGGTGGTGCATTTCCCCTTCGCTTTCAGCAACAGGGGGAGGTCAATCATATCATCACCATCCCAAATGGGAAACGAAGAGAGAATTTGCAGCCGGTCACTGGATGGAGCTACTGCAACCCTGACTTTTCCACCGTTTTTCGCCGGTGCGACGTAGCCGTGCTCATCTGCAATGAATCCGCGGCGTGGGAGCTCAGCCCCATGGGGGGGCTCAAGCTTCACAAGCTCACCCCGTTCATTGACAATGCTGTCCGTCAGCGGGTTGAATGTCAGTCGTCCGGCAAGTGCCAAGGCAGTTACAATCTCAGGGCTTGCAACAAACGCATGTGTATCGGGATTTGAGTCGTTCCGACCTGCAAAATTCCTGTTGAAGGAGGTGATGATGGAATTCCTGTCGCCCTTCTTCACATCATGGCGCTTCCATTGCCCGATGCATGGGCCGCACGCATTGGCGAGCACCATTCCGCCGATGTCCGTCAGTGTCTTCAAATGCCCGTCGCGTTCAATCGTTGCCCGTATCTGCTCCGAACCCGGAGTGATAGTGAACTCGGATTTTGCCTTCAATCCCTTGGAAAGCGCCTGACGTGCAACGCTTGTCGCACGCTCGATGTCTTCATAGCTTGAGTTGGTGCAGCTTCCAATCAAGGCAACTCTGAGTTCTTCAGGGTAATTGTTTTCTTTTACAGCTCTGCCAAATTCTGAGAGCTTCCACGCCTTATCAGGAGTGAACGGACCATTCACCATTGGCTCAAGCTCATCAAGGTTAATCTCAATCACCTGATCATAGTACTTTTCAGGAGACAGTATTACTTCCGGATCAGGGCAAAGATACGAAGCAATCCTGCCCGCCAATTGCGCTACCTTCTTCCGGCCGGTTGCATTCAGGTACTCCGCCATTCGTGAGTCGTAGGGGAACACCGACGTTGTTGCGCCGACTTCCGCGCCCATATTGCATATCGTTCCCTTCCCTGTGGCGGAAATGGATTCAGCACCTTTTCCAATGTACTCAATAATTGCGCCGGTGCCGCCTTTCACAGTAAGGATTCCCGCCACCTTGAGAATCACATCTTTTGCAGACGTCCAGCCGTTCATTTTTCCCGTAAGATGTACGCCGATGACCTTCGGGAATTTCAATTCCCACGGCATCCCCGCCATCACATCAACAGCATCGGCCCCGCCGACGCCGATGGCAACCATGCCAAGCCCGCCTGCATTCGGTGTATGGGAATCTGTTCCGATCATCAACCCACCGGGGAAAGCATAATTTTCAAGTATCACCTGATGAATAATTCCGGCGCCGGGTTTCCAGAAACCGATACCATATTTGTTGGAGACACTCGCAAGGAAATCATACACCTCCTTGTTATCGGAAAATGCCTGTGCAAGATCTTCCCTTGCACCGGTTTCAGCCTGAATCAGATGGTCGCAATGGACTGTGCTCGGAACCATGACTCTCGGAATACCGGCGGACATGAACTGCAGCAATGCCATCTGCGCTGTTGCATCCTGCATACCCACACGATCGGGCGCAAGCTCGACATACGTTTTGCCTCGTTCCGCGGCTGATTTAAGTGGTTTCCAATAGTGAGAGTAGAGGATTTTTTCCGTCAATGTCAGTGGCCTGCCGATCTTTGATCGGACTACCTTGACCCGGCCCGGAGTGCGTTGATATACTTTTTCAATCATTTGAATGTCAAACATCATAACTTCTGCAATCCTTATCTAGAGATAAATTGAGGGATGAAATTCACTCAAATATACTCAGAGTGCAATTTGAGTGCAAGGCACGAGCTCACTTCACGCATTAGACCCGCCCGGCAGTGATTTCTGTGTATATCCCTTGTTTGCAACAGACGTCACTTTTTGGTATTTTTCTATGAAATTCAGCTATTGTACACCCATCAGTGCCCGAATGGCAACACATCCTGAGGAGCAGCACGAGGACGAAGGAGAAGTCCTCACTGTTGAACCCGCAAAAGTCATACTGTTTAACGATGATGTTCATTCCTTTGATGAAGTCATCACGCAGCTTATGAAAGCCCTGCGCTGCATCCAATCGAAAGCCGAATCCCTTGCGTGGGAAGTTCATAACAACGGCAAAGCTGTTGTGTACGCCGGCGAGATCATCAAGTGCATGGAAGTAAGCCACGTGCTGGAAGAGATACAACTGATGACGCAGATTGAGGTGTAAAGAACGGATTTGGGATTTGGGACTTGAGATGCAAGATTGTGGATTTTGAATTTAGCACGGAGATGTGAAGTTGACTTCAACTGAAATACGGCAGAGCTTTTTAGAGTACTTTAAGGAACGCGGTCACCGCATTGTTCCCAGCGCGCAAGTGATTCCGCATGGCGACCCCACTCTCCTGTTCACCAATGCCGGGATGAATCAATTCAAGGATGTGTTCCTCGGCACCGGCAAACGCGAGTATGTTCGTGCCGCAGACACACAGAAATGTATCCGCGTCTCCGGAAAGCACAACGACCTTGAAGAAGTAGGACGCGATACCTATCACCACACCTTTTTTGAGATGCTCGGCAACTGGTCATTCGGCGACTACTACAAGAAAGAAGCCATCGAGTGGGCATGGGATTTACTGACTCGCGAGTGGGGGTTGGAGAAGAAGCGTCTCTATGCGACGGTTTATGAAACTGACGATGAAGCAGCGGAGCTGTGGAGGAACGTCACCGACATAGATCCCGCACATATTCAGAAGTTCGGTAAGAAGGACAATTTCTGGGAGATGGGCGAAACCGGACCGTGCGGGCCTTGTTCTGAAATTCACATTGACCTGACTCCCGATTATTCCGGCGGCAACCTCGTCAACGCGGGCGATGCTCGTGTCATGGAAATCTGGAATCTGGTGTTCATCCAGTATAACCGCAATGACAAAGGTGAGCTGGACGAACTTCCTGCGAAGCATGTTGATACCGGTATGGGTTTCGAGCGTATCTGCGCCGTGATGCAGGGGAAGAAATCCAATTACGACACAGACGTGTTCATGCCGATCATTACCCGCATTGCTGCGACTGTGGGAAAACCGTACACTCGCAAATTGGATTCTCCTGACGATATTGCTATGCGCGTTATCGCAGACCATATCCGCATGCTTACATTCTCGATTACCGATGGGGCAATTCCCGGTAATGAAGGCCGCGGGTATGTACTTCGCCGGATTCTCCGCCGGGCTGCACGTTTTGGAAGAAACCTCGGCATGCGCGAACCATTTATCTACAACATTGCCGATGCTGTTGTCAGCTCAATGGGAAAGGCATTCCCGGAGCTTGTTGAGAAACAGAAACATGTTGAAAAGGTGATCAAGGCGGAGGAAGAGGGCTTTAACGCGACACTGGACAGAGGGTTGGAGATATTTGAGTCTGTTGTGGCAAAGGTTGGAAGCGCGAAGGTTTTCCCGGGTGAGGATGCTTTCAAGTTGTATGATACGTATGGATTTCCGCTAGACCTCACACAGTTGATGGCGGAAGAACGACATCTCTCAGTTGATGTAAGTCAATTTAACAGCTTAATGAACCGACAGCGCGAGCAATCCAGAAGTATTACCCGAGCTTCTTTTACGGATTTGTCATCGGAGATGATCGAACAACTACCACAGAGCTTCTATGATACGAAGTTTGACTACACTCTCGTGGAAACAGAGATAGACAATCATTCAAGAATTACATTCGCAAGATTCAGGGGTGATGCTCCGGAAGGAAATTGTTTTATTTTGACGGGGGCAACTCCTTTCTATGCTGAGTCTGGCGGACAAGTGGGCGACGTGGGTACAGGATTAATTGGTGATTCGACTATTCATGTAATCGACACAAGAAAAGACGTTGGAGTTATTGCTCATTATATCAAGTCCGTGGATCGTGAAATCCTTCAACGGAAAATCAACGAAGGACATGTTCTTAAACTTAAGATTGACTTACCCCGTCGCCAGAACATCCAGCGCAACCACTCTGCCACTCACCTGGTGCACGAAGCCCTACGCAGGGTGCTCGGCACACACGTCCACCAGCAAGGCTCTCTAGTCGCGCCGGATCATTTACGTTTCGACTTCCCCCACTTCGGGAAGATTACTCCGGAAGAGATTCGTGCAATCGAGGATATGGTTAACGCGAAGATTGCCGAGGATATCTCCGTGTTCACCGAAGTCGATATGCCGATTGAGAAAGCAAAGAAGATTGCGAATGTCAAGATGTTCTTTGGAGATAAGTACGGCGACATCGTACGGGTGGTGTTTATCGATGAGAACTACAGTGTGGAATTCTGCGGCGGTACGCATGTGAAGAACACGAAAGATATCGGACTCTTCAAGATAGTCTCAGAATCCAGCATCGCTAGCGGTGTGAGACGTATTGAGGCGCGGACAGGCGAAGGGATTCAGAAATACATAGATGAACAAATGCAGAAATCCCAACAGTTGAATGACCAGCTTGTTCACCTGATTGAGGAAACCGCTGCGCTTGAGAAAGAACTCTCAAAGTATGGTGTGCCTGTAAAGACAGATCGTCCAAAGCTTGGCGCCATCTCTCTTCCGACTTCCCAACGCGAGGCAATTCAAGCCCTTGAGAGTCATCTTGCAGGACAACACAACTCTGTTGAAGAATTGACAAAGCAGACAAGCGACCTCAAAAAAGAATTAAGCAAGCACAAAGTAAAGGAAGCCGCCGGAGGCATTGATTCGCTTGTCAGTCAGGCAACCGCGTTGAACGGTTTCAAAGTCGTTTCTTCGAAAATCGACGCATCCAGCATGGACGAGCTCAAAAGCATCGGCGACACGTTGCGCTCCAAACTTGGCAGTGGCGTCGGTGTACTCGCCAGCATTATTGACGAGAAGGTCGCACTTGTATGCGTTGTTACGGATGACCTGATCAAATCGAAATACCTTCAGGCCGGCAAGATCGTCGGCGAGATGGCCAAGCGTGTCGGCGGCGGCGGCGGCGGAAAGCCGCATCTCGCCACGGCGGGGGGCAAGGACATCGAAAAGCTTGAAGAAGCTCTAAACACTACAAGGGATATTGTCCAGTCGATGATGGGAAAAGGATAGCCTTGTTTGACTTGCTCTTTCATTTGTTTTTCATAACTCATCACTTTTAACTTTTAACTGCTTCCTTATGGCCCATCTCCCAATCACCATCCTCGCCCGTCAGGCGTTCATCCAGGACGAACTCAAAGCCAGTGCCGAGACCAAGACAAAGATCTTCGATCAGTGCACGGACAAGATCATCAAGTCTGTGGACATCATCATCGGTGCATTGAACCAGAAGAAGAAACTGCTCCTGTGCGGAAACGGCGGCAGCGCAGCGGACTGTCAACACATCGCGACAGAATTTGTCGTCCGAATGAATCCCAATATCAAACGCCCTGGCATCCCCGCGATTGCACTCACCACGGACACCTCCATGCTGACTGCAGGTGCGAATGACCTCGGCTACGACAATGTTTTCGCCCGCGCCGTAGAAGCTCTTGGTGTTGCAGGCGACGTGCTCATCGGGATCAGCACAAGCGGGAAGTCGGAAAGCGTGAACCTTGCACTCAAGATGGCGAAGGCGAAGGGGATCTCTACTATTGCCTTCCTCGGCAAAGATGGCGGCTCGTCCAAAGATCTCGCCGACGTTTCAATCATTGTCCCTTCCAACGATACGCAGCGCATTCAGGAAGGGCATATTACCATCGGCCATATCATTTGCGGACTCGTGGAGCGGGAACTGTATGGGTGAAGGCCCTGAGAAAATTGCTCAGGCAGGTATAACAGTTCCCAAGACCCGCAAAGGGGACATCCTCATACCGTTTCTCACCGTACTTGGTGATTCGCTCGCGATAGAATTCTCTTTTCTGTTCTCGTACTGGCTCAGGTTCCGCAGCCCGTTTTTCGAGTTTGTCGGCCTCCAGAGAATTGACCCTCCTCCTCTCAATGGTTACCTCGCCGGTTCATTCTTCATCATCATTGTCTGGCTGCTTCTCTTTAATGCGAGGAAGATGTACCGCGCCCGGCGCAACGTCAGCTTTGCTGATGAACTGCTTGGCGTTGTACGTGTTGTAAGCCTTGGCATGCTCATCGTCATGAGCGCAGCATTTTTCTATCGTGACTTCTCCTATTCCCGCGTCGTTTTCGGCTTGCTGTGGTGTACATCCACTGCCACCATTTTTGTCGGGCGTACGTTAGTGCATGCACTGGAACGAAGCCTGTACAGAAAAGGGAAACACCTGCAATATGCGGTCATCCTTGGAAACAACGGGCTCGCACATCAGGTATACTCACGGCTCAACGGCCATCCAGCGTTTGGCATCCATATCGTCGGCTATTTTGGCGAAGGAAAGGCGCATGAGGAACTCACACTGGCGTCCGCCGAATATCTTGGCACTCTCGCCGATGCAGCAGAATTTATCCGGAGACAGCATATTGAACTGGTGTTCATCGCTTTACGGACAAACGACCATACAGAGCTCTTTGAAGTCATCGGCGAATGTGAAGGCGTCAATGTGGAATTTATGATGGTGCCGGACATGCTGGAAGTACTTACCAGCCAGATGAAGGTGATGGAGCTTGAAGCGATCCCCTTTCTGAAGATCAAGAGCATTCCGCTCACTTTTTGGGGGCGTATCGTCAAGCGTGTTTTCGATATTGCTATTTCATTTTCGCTCCTCCTTGTGTGCAGCCCGGTTATGCTTCTTGTGGCAATCCTCATCAAATTAAGCTCCCGCGGCAACGTGTTATTCACGCAGGAACGGGTCGGGCTCGACGGCAGCAGTTTCACCATGTACAAATTCCGTTCGATGAAATCAGGCTCTGAAATGACGGATGACAGTGCCGGCCTGGGTATCCGCGATGACCCGCGCCGAACGGGCATCGGGAAATTTCTCAGGAAAACAAGCCTTGATGAACTGCCGCAATTATGGAATGTGCTCAAGGGCGATATGAGCCTTGTGGGGCCGCGGCCGGAGAGGATACAATATGTGGAAGAGTTTCAGTCGGCTGTACCGAAATACCTCGACCGCCACCGGGTGAAGACGGGAATGACCGGCTGGGCACAGGTGAACGGCCTGCGGGGCGATACTTCAATCGAGGAGCGGGTGAAGTACGATTTATATTATGTGGAAAACTGGTCGCTGACGTTCGACATCAAAATCCTGCTGCGGACACTCCGCGCCGCACTTAACGGACACGAGACCAACGCATGATTCCCCTGCTGGTTTTTTACCTCCATGTCGTTGCGTTTGTCACGGTGTTCACCAAGCGCTGGCAGGAAGAAAGCATTTCGGAAGGGCTGCTCGGCTTGTTTTTTATGGGATTGATTTTTTTTGTGGGATGGTCAATCAGTTCATTCATCATGAAACTATTCATGACACAGGAAGGGCTCGGGCCGCTGTTTGACAGGGATGCGGCATCATTGCTGTTTTTAACAGTCGCTGAAACGGTATTTTACTACTTCTACTTCCGTGAAAGCGAGGGTACTACAGGAAAGAGTACTAGCGGAGAAGAAAATTAAACGTCACAACACAGGTTTGATCTTTTTGAGGAGACGATTTCCGTAACGGCTCGAATTTCCACAAACGCACTGCGCTCATCGCCGCCTCTTCCAGCCTGGTGTTCCCTTTTTGAGCCGGCTTTAATCCCCGCACACTGCCATCAGGCATAACAACTGTTTCAATCTTGATCTGAGCTTCCACATTCACGCCTTTGGGATACTCGGGCAAATCACCGCTGATTTTCTGTCGTGTTCCGCCATCGCTCCACTGCATGGATACCGACACAGAACTGCCGACATCGCTTCCTGAGATGCCTGTTGCCCGCGGACCGGCAACATCGCCTGCAAACTCACCCGCACCGGGAGTAAGAGCCTTTTCCTTGCTCCCCATTCCAAATCCTGCTCCCCGGTCTTTGGTTCCCCTGCCGCTGGAAGCATATTGTGTCCGCTGTTGAAGAGGTTGTTCTTCGGCATCCATTTTTTTGGTTCTCGGGACGGGAAGAATTTCATCCGGCCCCGAAAACACCCGCTCCGGTAACTGAACTGTGCGCTTTGCCGGGGAAATGGACTTCAATGCAGACCCTTCAGACCCGGCAATACCGGCCCGGGGCGGAGTCGACGTACGGATGTTCGACACTGAACCCACATTCACCTCAATGAAATCCTGTTCGCCGGCGGAGGAATTGATCTTCCAGAGAAAAAGCACCAGCGCAAGGATGAGATGGAAGACAAGCGTACCAACCCAACTCTTGAAGTTTTCGCTCTTGAGTTTCATGTGCGGGTATTACTGATGAGAGAGCGGTTGAGTGGCAATAAGAAACCGTGTAGCGCCAACCGCCTTGGCAATATCAATCACCTGAACAGCATTTTGGAGCGTGACATTCTTATCAGCACTGACCACAATGATTTTGTCGGGATTGTTTTGCAGTGCCGTAGAAATCTTGCGCCCAAGATTCTCCAAAGTCACCTGCTCCGAATTGACGTAGAGCTTCCCTTTGTCCGTAACACTGACATTGACGTTCTTCCGCGTATTTATCTCTCCGGTTTCAGCGCGCGGTAACTGCACTTTGATGCCCGAGCTCATCACAAACGATGATGAAACGAGAAAAAAAATCAACAATAGCATGACAATGTCCGTCAGCGACGAAACGCTGAAGTTAGTCAGGACTTTGTTCTCAACTTTGAACTTCATGAGCCGCCTCTCCTCAGGATTTCTTCCGGAAATACTCGTCATCGTCAAATACCAGCACCGGCTCCTGGGCAACTGCCGGTTGCTGGGCTTTCCTTTGCACAGGCAACGGGTCGCCTGCTTTTCTCTCAAGCAGGTCGAGCAGTTCGGAGGAAGTCACCTCCATCTCATGAACAAACCGTGCAACGCGTGTTACAAAATAGTTATGAAGTGCATACGCCGGAATGCCGACAACCAAACCGAACACGGTAGTGATCAATGCTTCCCAGATTCCTCCCGCGAGGTCACCCGGGTTCACGGTTCCGGCGAGGCTCTGGATTTGTTGAAACGCGGCAACCATTCCTGTTACTGTGCCGAGAAAGCCCAGCATGGGTGCAATACCCGCGATACTCGCCAACCAGGAGATCCGCTTTTCGAGATGATACACTTCCTCTTTACCTGCATCCTCCACAGCTTCGCGGACTTTCTGATCGCCCTGGTCATGCTTCATAACGCCACGACGAATGATGTTCGCTATCGGTGCATCCTTTTGAGAGCAGAATGCGAGAACAGCAGACGCCTCTCCCCGCTGAAAGAGGCTGCGCACTTTCATCATGAACTGGCCGACATCAAGCTGGGCTTTCCGCAGCGTCAGATACCGTTCAATTGCAACGTACACCATAATCACCGAGCACAACAAGATGGGGTACATGATCACCCCGCCTTTGAAGAACATCTCCAACAGATTCATAACGTCATCCTCCCTCTTTACTTATTGTTTACTCGTCTTCGCCACCCAGATGCCGTTCTCCAACATCTCCGATAGCTGTGCCGCTGCCGCGGCAGCTTCCTGTTCTGTTGCGTAATGTCCCACCCGGACACGATATTTCTTCTCTCCCGCTACCATGGCGTCAGCTACAAATGCTGTGAGTCCCGCCCTCGTAAGCTTGTTGACTTCAGCCTCAGCCTTTGACCTCGTTGACCAAGAGGAAACCTGAACCGTGAACTGTCCTGACCCTGTTGTTGGGATGCTCAACTTGGGAGTTGTCTCTCCCGGCGTCTGGGCCGGAGGTTTCGGCTTTGACACACCTGCATCCGGTGAAGGTTTCACAGGCGTTTGTGTTGCCGGCGGCTGCGTGGCTGTGTTCCCCGGGGAGGGGACCGGCGTTGCAGGTGTCGGGCTTGCCTGTTCGGCCGGCGGCTTTGATGATTCCGTCACGGGAGGCGCCGTCTCTGTTTGTACCGATGGCTCAGGTTCGGGCAGTGATTCTGTCACCTGTGCCGGCTTTTTGCCCCACAGATGAATGATGCCAAACTGGTTTAATCCGAAGGTAATACCGCCAAGCAACAACAATGCAATGAGAATTTGCAGAAGGGGAGAAGGCCCGCTTCGTTCTTTCATGTCGTCCATCGCCGGCGTGGAAATGGTCGTTCTCTTCTCCTCCAGAGGTTGCAACTCTTCCTCCATGCCTTCCCCTTTAAGATTCAGTTTTGGCATTGTTTTCTTCTCCTTAGATTGTGTTGAGGCGAGACTACGTTCATACTCTTCAACAGTCACATCCCGTTGTGTATCCACAACAATTTCCTTGCCCACCTGGTCAACGATGGTATCATGTGGCATCTCCCTCCCTTTGTACTCCTCATCGCCGATGACCGGACTCAGTTCATAACGTCCGATGACAAGATGCTTCAGTTCCCTGTACCGGTCGTTCACTTTGTCGGCAAGTTCCTTCTCAACTTCAAAGTAGGGCATCTTTCGTGCACGCTTCACGCCAACAACCCGCGTACCGAACGTCCCGAAGTTTGGCACCTCCACACGCTGGCCCTTTTGCAGCGCTGAGAGCAGATAGACATAGAACAAATGTGAAACAGCTTCTATACTTCCCTGGTCAGCCACACCCCGATCCGCACATTTCTTCAGCAGGTCGTCGCGGTTCATGTGGTTTTGTTACTCCATTCAATCAACTCTCTCGACGGCGTAAATGATAGGTAATCCCTCGGTGGAATCAAGAAAACCTCCCGTGTTTCCGTGTTGAGTCCTTTCCTCCCGGGCCTGTGCTCCACAAGGAACTCACCGATATCATCGAGCATCAATTCCCCTTTGGCAATAATCTCATCGGACCAGATATCCACAAAGGCGTCAATCACCTCGCGCACTGTTTGCTTTGATATGCCAGCACGCTCGGAGATCATATTTATCAACTCTTCCTGACTCATTTCGTTTCCTTACTTGCTCCGCTTTACCACATATAACTTGCTGATATTGCTGCCGTTCGCGGCCGGCCCGCATAGCCATACCACCAACTGTGCGGCTGGTTGAACAGATTCGTAATTCCAAAGGATACCGTTAATGGCTTCATGAGAACGTATTCTGCCTGAACGTCCGCGAGGATGAACGCCCGCAACATCCTGACACCTCCGGCATCTGCATACTGGCTGCTGTTCACCCGCAGTGTTGTTCCTACCGAAAGGTTGAATGGAAACCTGTGTGTATACATTCCGCTGATTACCGTAGATGGCAAATATGGCACAGTGTTGCCGTTCTCCGAATTATTGCTTTCACGAAGCGTGAGGCTTCCACCGACATAGTCCTGCCCGGTCACGTCGGCATGCACATCAACAGTGAATTCCAGCATCCGTACAATCCCCGCATATTCCGCATTCCATAATCCTGAATTCTGCTCATCAAGGAATGTTGCCAAGTTACGCACACGCTTGTATTGCAACACTGCATTCGCCTTGACACTCTTCGCCAGTTCAGTTTCTGCACCTATGGAGAGCTGGACAAAATATTCGGGATGCCGGACGCTTATATCATTCTTCAGGTACGGATTTACCTCAATAAGCTGACTCATATCCGCGCGTTGGACAAACGGATCAAATCTGGCAAAAAGAGTCAACTGCTTTTCCACGTACCAAGACACTCCAAGTTTCGGATACAATTTGGCCTTTGTATTGAGATCGGAACCGCGCATCACGTACATTGCCAAACCGCCGGTCAGATCCACATCCTCATGTACATGATACCTCCCGGAAACACCGGCTTGCATAAAGAAAGGGTTGTTCAACTTGGAGGGACTGTCGTAGAAACTTGTCCACCAGGCCATATCACCCTTCACATCAATTCCTTCAATATCCTTTGAAGCGGAAACATCCAGTCCGAGTTGGATTTCCCGGGTCCGTACCTGATCAACAAGCGATGTTGACCGCAAATGAAATGTGGAAGCATACGAGAACAAGTCCTGAATATCCGAGTTAAGCGAAACGCTTGAAGAAAAACGGTTCACCGATCTCTGCAAATTGGGAGTGATTGACCCGTAAGGGAAATATGTATCACCCGAAAATTTCAGGCCGCCTTGAATTCTAGCGCCGGTAAACAGTCCGGTATTTTTTGAAAGATAGGTTCCACCCGATATAACACCATACCCCGTACGAAAGTCGGTCATGCGTGAAAATCCTGCACTGGATTTATACCCGGCCTTCAGGAGAAAATCAGCAGCCCCGAAATCCTTTCCAAACCATGCGTCAAAAAAAGGAGTGACATACGATGCATATCCGGCTGTCACCTTTCCATTAAAGCCCTCCACCGGGGAAGTGAAACCAACTTTGTCTTTTGTACCATATCCGAGTTCCGGCGTAAGGACATCACGGCTGGTTGCAACAGCACCCGGTTCAGGGATGAAACCGGATTGACCATCGTAGGCATGCTTGCCACCATCCGGAGCAGAGACTACATCATTCCCTGTAATCATAAACTCCGGGAGGTCAATCTGCGGCAGTTTTGCTTCTTCCCGCTGCAAAGAGCTGTCAACCGGCAATGCACCTGCACGCTTTGGCGGTTCCGGTTTTTCCTGAGCCAAACTGGAAGAGCATGAAAAAACCAGCAGTACCCACATCCACAACCAATCCTTGCATGAATTTTTAATTGCAAAAACCACATTCTTATGTCTGCCTCTAAGCCGAAATCATCTTACTTATGAG
>CAZWIN010000015.1:9396-18491 GCA_964633855.1 uncultured Chitinophagales bacterium | reverse complement strand
ACTCAAGACGGCAATTCCAAAAAAGTAACGCATCTTACCGCGCCGCACTTGCGGGAGAAATTTTTCCGAGGTATTCACGTGCCCTCACCGCCAGCGTATCCGATGGGTGCGCCGCAATCAGTTTTTTCCAATACCATCCGGCGGAATCATGTGAACCTATGTTCGCAAAAAGCGCGCCGGCATTATAGCATGCTTTGGGGTTGTCCGGTTCCGACTTCAGCACAATCCTCGTTTGCTCCAAAGCTTCGGTTGCTTTTCCAAGCTCCGAAAGGCACAAGGCATAATCGATCCGGGCATTGCTGTTCGACTCGTCTGCAATCAGCCCTCGTTTGTAGTAGTCCGCTGCTTCCGCACCGTTGTGGGCATCGTGAAGCAACCTGGCAAGGGCAAAAAGCCCTGCCGCATCAGATGGTGCCTTTTCCACGGTGTGCTTCATCTGTTCAATATTTGTCAGAACTCCCTTGCTCACATTCTCTTTGGAAGGTGATGAGTTGGCTGACGGAGGCGATCCGGTTGCAACAGCAGACTGCTGCGTGTTATCACGACGCAGTAGAAAAACGCCGAGGACGATCAACACGACAACGCCAAACACGCCGACATACTTGAGCTTCATCTTATCCCCTTAAAAAATCCAGGTGTATCCCATTAATACTGCAGCAACAATATGAGCGGCCAATGTTATAAACATGATGATCGTAAAAGGAAGATGAATCGCATGCCAGTAATAGAACAACCGCCCGGCCTGCGTGAGAATAACCGACTTCTGCAACAACGACGCCCGTGAGGCTGCCACCTTGTACAATTCATGTCCCGCCTGCCTGGAAAGCGAACTTCTGTCGATCATCGCATGGATCATCTTCCTTGACTGTTGACGAACCGTATGCAACCGGAAGAACGTGGAGATTGTTGATGTGAACGAATCCGGTGGTTTGATACGGGAGAACAGCTCGTCAATAATCCTGATGATCTGCACGCCGAGCGTTGTTGATCCCAGTTGTGCACCCAGTCTTTCCAGCTCATCTTTAATTTGGACGGTGGAAAGCTCTGCTCCCTTGATATTGCGCGGAATTTGTGAATACAGAAAACGCCCGATAACACCGCTGGCTGCAACGGAGAGCATCGTCCACAAACTGATGGCTGCTATTCCACCGGCTTTAAATGTGGTGTGGAAAGTCACCAATATGGGGCCTAAAAGACACAGAAAGATGTGGAATTCCAGCCACACTGAGAGTTTGCCGAGATTCCAAAACCGTCGCATCCGCTTGCGTGTGGAGTAGGTGCTGACACCAACAACTATTAGGGAAGCACCTAGTATGCCAAGGCCATGGCTATAGGTACCAGAGGCCTTCATCGTTTCATAGTCAGTACGGAATGGACGTTCGGGAACGGAAGTGAGGTAATAACTGCAACCGCGCAGGCCAAGAGAGAGAACGGCGCCGGATATGACAAAGACCAAAAAGAATATGAAAACCTTGTGTGCCAACGTCTCCAGCACTTTATTGTGGTCAATTAATGAATTTCAGAATTGAATACAACAACCTATTCGCGATTTCCATGCCATTCTGTTCCAGAAATTTTTCCTTTGACATAAACATGTTGATATTTTCAACACGTCTGCACGGACAAAAAAACGAGCCGCCTTATTGCTCAGGCGGCCCTGGTCTCTCTTATGTTTATCGTCTTCAATTTTCCCACCAGGATACTAATTCATACTTATCAGATGAGGGGAAGCTTGGAGGTTGTGTTGTAAGAAACCGCCCGTCATGACGAATACCATAATAGAATCCTGTGAGTATTCCTCCGCTGCCGAATGTCCCAAGCGAACCGGCGGTATTCTGTGTAACTCCACCGAACAAACTGACCCTGCCATGCAAGCCCGCTTCCCAATATCGCTCGGCCGTGAACTCTCCGGTGTGGCAATAGATTGCTGCGTCAATATTCAGGACAGAAGATGGTGTCCGGGTAATATCGCGCGAAATATACGCCATGCGCTCCGCGACAACTCCCATAATGTCTGTTGAATTCGGGTTTCCGCGCGGGCTTGTGGCGCCGACAAGATTTCCATCAAACCAGACATTTCCCTTGTTCGTGCCCGCACCGCTGCTTCCCCTGAACGCGCATACGGTCACCTGTCCCCGGTATGTTCCCTGTATGTGCAAATCACCGGAAGGAATCCCTATCACGCCGTTATTAGTGAGTGAGGTGAGCAGTAGCGTCGTATCTCTCAACGCTCCTGTTGTCCAGGGTATTTTCACACGCACGGTTCCGTTGTTGATGAATGTCAACCCGACATCCTGGTTCGCATACGGCATACCGAGTACATTTCCGCTATTTGCGAGAGTTTGAAGATTGGCGATGTTGGCAGACGGCCTGGTCACGGTTATTCCCCACTGATATCCCGCATTGTAGATCGGATTTCTCACACCTCCGACTGTCATCAACGTGGGTGCGTTCCTTGCCGTCACCTTGTCATGAAAGTAGGGTGAACCTCCGAGGTTGAATTTGTTATTCGTGTGCGCACGCCCGTGCACAGAATCGCCGGTGATCTTCCAATCACTGGCTCCGTAATGCGGGCCATTCGTTCCGGCAGCGGAAACATATCCGTTGCTCTCCTTTTCGGTGAACCACCCGTACTCGGAGAAGGGAATGTGTTTGAACGATGCAATCACAGTATCACGAATGAAACCGTCGAGATGAGCCCAACTGATACCAGTCCGAACCTTCGATGTAGAGGTAATCATTGCCGTGGATCCGCTTCTTGTTAATTGCATGGAGTACCAGCCGTTCGCGCCAAACGGCTGTTCCGTAAGATCCCCGGCATACAACGGATTCCTGGTAATAAGCTGGGTTCCGATATTTGCACCGGTGACTGCCAGGTTATGCGCCATCGTGCGCAGATAATACTCTTTGTACGTATCCATCGAGGCCGTGCTGTTGTTGTTGATATTCAATAAACCATATCCAACAAGTACACCCAACCCGATAACATAAATGAGGCTTGACTTTCCCATATCTCCCCCGGATGATGATCACATTCTTAGTTATGCCGTTTGATATTGCGTGAGGCGAGCCGTGTCTGGCGCCAGAAGGCCGCCGCATAGCCCATGTCTTCATACGGCTGCGCCTCGCCAATGTGTGTCTGAACTTTGTAGGGGCTTTCCACTTTCAGCGTTGTTTCCACAATCCACATCTGGGAGAGAATGTTTGTGGGGACCCCATCCTGCGTCAGATACCTGAGCTTGAACTGAGTAACGCCCAGGGCGGAACCGACGGGAGTGCCCATATTCACTCTGCGATACAACACCCGTGTGTTTGGGTTCGGCGTTGAGGCAAGGGGCGCCCCCACATACCAATCAACACTGTCGATGCCGCCGTCACGGTCAATATCTCCCCGAAACCGCAGATGATCGGAGTCAGCTATGGCTATCGAGTATTTCGGGTCGGGCAAGCCGTAACCCATCTTCCGGAAGTCCCACTCTATTGTCCGGACAATATCCACCAGGGATTCCTGCACGTTGAGGTTCGCATTGGAAGAATCCGCACTGCTCGCAATATTGAGGTTCAGCCGGAGCCCGAGCAACACAACATATGCCGCCAGAACACATGAACCGATAAGATCAATAATAATGCTCATGGATGCCTCCCATTCCTAATTCCAAAAACTCATGACCGCTGGAAAGACCAGCGTGTTGGCAACCGAATCCTGAACCTGCTGCACTGGCGGACCGATGCGCGGCATCGGGCGCGTGACTGTTACTGTAAGCTTCTTGTGCCACGTAGGATAGTTGACCGCTGTGTTCAGGTTCGTGTGCCTGACATATTCCACCTTTGCCCTTACAAAGTACTTCGAGCGAATACCGGGAACGACAATTTCGTAATCGGAGCCGGGCGTTCTGGCGGTATCGGCGGGCAAATTGCTCTTGTAGACGATGAAAAGATTGTTATAATCGTCAAAGTCATTGAAGTCGCTCGTGCCTGACTCGGTACCGCGGTATGATTCTGCAGGCGAGTGGCCCAGGCCGCTTGCTGATGTAAGTAACGTTGAATCGTTCAACGTATTATTGGTATCCGCGACAACAGCATCAAACATTTTCCCCATGGATTCTTCGACAAGCGAGGTGGCAAGAGAAACGGCTGTGATGCCGAACTCGCCTTCCGCCTGTATGTCCGATGTGTCCAAAAGGATGTTGTTTGAGTTGAGGATCAATATGCCGAGCAAGGATAACGAAGCCACGGCAATGAGCGTTTGGCCAAGGCTCATACTCCCTCCTGTGATAATGTGTTTGGTGTGAATGCAACCCTAGTGGTTGGATATATGGGGAGTAGCCCGTGGATGGCAAACAATAACGGAGAGCAGGAAACGTTGACAAATTTTCCCGGCATGGTAACACGAAAGAAAGCCGCACTAACTATTGCATAGTGAACCGTTGACATAGTTCCTCTTTCACTGGCCTTTGGGACATGGAAGACCGCCTTGTGCATTTCTGCACACAGCACGTATCAACACTACCGGTACAAGCATGAACGTTTACATAGGCATCATCTCCGGCTACACTTGGATATTCACATTATTTCATCAAAAGAAATTTTCTTGTCGCTGAAAACTCACCCGCCTGCAAACGGTAGAAGTACACTCCTGAAGCAATGGCCCTGCCATTGTATGCCGATGCATCAAACCGGGTTTCATGAAAACCGGCCCGCTGTATTTCATTCACCAGCGTCGCCACTTCCTGTCCCGTAACGCTGTATATCTTCAGCATTACCGGCCCGTCCTGGGGAAGGGCGTAGCGTATGATAGTTGACGGGTTGAAGGGGTTCGGATAATTTTGTTCGAGTGCATATTCCGTCGGAAGAGTTCCATCCAACGGATCCGAGGAAAACCCGGCTCCCGTCTCCTTCAGCCAGAGCTGCGAAACAATTGCAGTGCCTTCACCCAACTTGTTGATGCCTATGGTAACGCTTCCGTCTGCATAGGATTCGGGCGGCAAGGTGCGATACCCGGTACGCTCGGGTTGATTGCCCACGCCGAAGGGCCCGCCAATCCGCAAACCGTCTGCTGTCAATTGCTGAAGCCGGGATGCCCCGTCACGGGCAGCATATTCCATATCAATGGCATATTCTCCGGAAGGAGTCAGCCCGGTGAATCTGTACTCAACCGCAACAGGATCCTCGTTAGCGGTTTCGGATGGGCTTGTTCCCCACGAAACACGGTGCCCCTGTACAAGGTGAGGATCAGCATTCCGCTCATCGCTGCCGCTATCTTCCCTGTAATAAAGAGGAAGCCGGATGCGCGTTGCAGAAAGTGCTGGCTGATCACGGTAAGCTGATGCCGCCTTGAGTTCATAACGGTATGTTCCGGCGGGCACCAATCGTCCGCTATCATCCCTGCGATCCCATACCAATTCTTTCCTTCCTGCAGCCATCCATGAAGAGCCGAGAGTGCGGACGAGCGTATTGCTGTTATCAAAAATCCGGACGCCGACTTCGCCCGCATCAGTCTGCACAAATCCATTCAGCACCCTGCTCACGTCGGCGTCCGTTTGAAATGCAATATTCTTGAGTCTCAGCCCGAGAACCCTCCGTTGGGCTCCGGAGGACGCGCTCCACCGCTCCACAGCAAAGAGCTGGTCAAATCCCGCCCAGTACGTACCTTCTCCATCAATGGTTATTTTCCCGTAAGGAATATCCACAAACCCGATCGCTGCAAAATCTTCCGTATCGCCATGTGTATCCAAAAGCTCCAGGCCGGGGGTGAACTTGAGAATGCATGAGTTAACGTTATCCACAACATAGAGATTTCCAAAATGATCAACTCTCAACGACTGAAAGTACTGTGAATAATCTCCCCGGAACTCGTTCAACAAATTCATTTCCGTACCGCTTTCTTCAAACAGGCGCAACCGTTTTCCTATCTTGTCAACAACGTAGATGCGGTTGATGTTCATGCCGTTCCAGCGCCCGGCGATAATACTGGTAGGCGTTTCAAAACCTTCAAATGAGGCAACCTCCGTTGCACCCGTGCTTGAGAGTGCAAATTTTGTCACCGTGTTCGTGGCTCCATCTGCAACATAGAGAAGATCATCTGACGCTTGAAGCGGTGTTCCATTGTCCGAAAATGCAATGTCAGCCGGGCTCGTAATTTTGGGAATGACATACTTCGGAGCGAGATGCATCTCGTTCCCTTCGCCGGCGAGCTCAAGCACGGAGATGCGCTGGTTCCCTTTCTCGCTGATAAATACTTGGCCGTCCGGGCTGACTGCAATACCCGATGGCCCGGAAATATTCGTGTAAGACTTGATCCAACGATTGAGATTCCCGTAGAGAATACGATTCCATCCCGGATCAAGAACAAACTGCACATACGATGCGGCAATGAACGGCGCCGATTGCATGTAGTGTACACGGTAGAACGAGGCGGTCTTTTCAGGAACCCCGAATAGTGTCCTGTTGATTTTTGATTCCGTAACCGTTCGCGAAAGACGATCAATGTCATTTTCCCTGCTAACAGGCACAGGCGAGAACGTCTCGCCAACAGAGACACCACCTTGTTGGGTATTCAGCGGAAATGCATCAGGGGTATTTGAGGATGTCCGCCGCACAAGCGTTCCTCCCGATATTTGCCAGCGGCTGCCCGATTTAACAAGCCGTATCTGTTCTTGCTTTGAAAGTCTGACAATTGCCTCGTTGCCTGTAATACTGGTAGACAACGGCAATCCTGACAGAAGAGAGGAAGCGCCTTCCGGTGCAGGCGAAAAAGCGATTTTGGCACCGGGCGCAAAATGCCCCTTACTGATGATGCCGTTCTGTTCCGATGAACGGAGCTCATCAACAATAAGCTGAATCTGGGCGCGGTCGGAAAGCTTCGCCCAGTGAATGCCGAGCCGCGACGGCGTCGCATCGTCACCCGCCCGACAAACGGCTGATATCATGATTGAAGTCACTAAAATACATCCTGTACGCACGTTCATGCCGCCCTCCCCCATTTAGATCGAAAACTTTATACTTGCCTGAAGAATATCAGCTGAAAAATCAAGGTCATTGAAATACCTGAAGTACATCAGCTCAATCGAAGAGTTCTGCAAGAATCCCAGGTCAGAGTTGGATGCAGCGAGCCCGCGCAACAGATACGTCAGGCTGAACCCGAAATTATTGGATGTAAATGCCTTGAGTTTGTAGTCCGCTGTACGGAACGCGTCGCCGAGATATTCCTGCCCCGTGTACTTCTCCTTGTAAAAGGAGGCTGATGACTGGACATAGTACCTGTAGTCTACGCCGAGGATCAGGTCGTTGACAATGTATTTGTTTAGTTTCAATTCCCCGGTGTGCGATTTGACTTTCCATGTATCAAAATAGTATCTGTAGCTGCCGATAAGTGAAGCACGGATAGGGGCGATCATCTGGCTCAGGCGTAGTGTTCCTGCGTGCCTTGTGCGCCGCGCCGGGTGCAACTCGTCTGTCTGTGCAGCAACACCGTTCAGGTCAAATACTTTTACCTGTCTGTACGGGTCGCTCTGGAATCCCCACGAATACACCATGTCATAATTAAGATCCATGACGGTGTTGGGGGAAAGGAGTTGGGAGATACTTGCCACACCCGTGAACAGTTTTTTTCTTTGGTTGACAAGCTCACCCGTGTCGGTAATTTTGCCGACGAGGTCGGCATTGTACTGCCCGCGCAGGGTAAGCGTGGTGTTCTTTTCAAAGAGCTCCTGGCTGAATGTCGCAATAACAGCCGTGGACGCGTAATCCACTTCCTGACTGCGATAGAAGTTTCCTGCAACTGAGGTGTTCTGTCCCAATGCCTGTTCAATACCAGCAATAATTTGCCCGCGACTTTTTTCGAATGCTTCGCTCTTTCTCCGCTGGGGCCGCGTTGCACCCGTGACAGCGGTGACGGGAGGAACGGTGACATTATCGAGTTCAATATCAATCAGGACCATCGTTTGTTCCAACAGGCGCTTTGCCAGTTTGAAGGACGTAGTGATAACACTGTTGTCGCCGCTATCCGAAAAATAGTATGTGGTAAACCCCATTTGTTCGCCGTCCTCGGCAAAAGTGGTCGCGCCAGTCCAAAGGAACAGGGCCGATGCGACAATAAACGCTATGGGTCTGTTGTGCTTACGCATACTCCACCGGTTGCTTATTTTGCACATCCGCATCCGCCGCCGATTCCTGTGGCCCCACCGATACTTCCTTCGCGTGAGGAGAAGAACTTCTGGTCCAGCGTCTGTTTCGCGAAATGGTCCTGCCGTTCCATGATGGGGTCGGCGAGTTTTCCCTTCTCATAGGACTTGACTGCCGCGCATCCTGATATAACGAACAACAGAAGCACGCAGAATGCCCCATCAACAAAACTTCTCGGTATGTTGACCGTTTTCATCTCGTTTCCTCAAGGTAACACAGTATTTGAATACTGGCCGCCTGCATCCATCCACTCAATCATCATCAGCAGGTCTGCATTTGCAGGAAGGAACGGGTCAATTCTGTTGAATTGGTCGCGACTCCACAATTGCGTATGGTCGTATGCCAATGCACGGTAATCGGTATTATTGCTGTTGTTCAATTGACGTCCGTACATCACCCACATGAGCGGGCTTCTCCGCGCTCCATTGGTAGATACATAATCCAGCATGGCATTGGAAGGAGTCCGATACCTCGCCTCCATCAGTGAATCATACACCGAGGTTGTCGTGCCCATGCCCGAACCCCCCGTTTTATCCGTCGCCAGGTTCTCAAGACGCAGGCCGCCGGCAGGGCCACCGGAATAGGTAATGCCGTGACAGGGCATACACTTTCGTTCAAATGCAGCCTGTACGGTATTCAACCGCGTGGGTCGTGAGCGCTCAAAAAAGTCAACTGTGTCGGTGCGCGCAGATGGATGATTCATCACATTGTCTGCATTGTGGAAACCTGAGTCATAGATACGGGCAAGGGAACGGTTTCGCACTTCCTGCGTTTGCAGAACTTCGAGATCGTTGATGACCCTGTCCCTGTCATGGGAATCATGGCATCCGGTGCAGAGACGCTTCTCGCCCGGCATTAACTGGACCCATGTGAGTTGGTTGACCAGCATCATCCCATGTTGATCAAGCACC
>CAZWIN010000015.1:0-9377 GCA_964633855.1 uncultured Chitinophagales bacterium | reverse complement strand
TTTGCGGGAACTTCAACAGAAAATGAACCGTCAGATCTGATCGGTGCGTACCCAACGACGCGCTGCTTCTCGAAATTTGTGGAGCCGATATCTCCGCCACGTTTATTACCGTCACGGGGAAGAGGAACGGCTTCGAGTACACGCAGGTACCGGGCTTGCCCCGGGACGCCGTCCGCGTTAACAAAGGTGGGCGATGGCCGGAGTTGCCCGTCTGTTGTGGCGCGGTCATAGACATTTCCGTCAAAGAACATCCCCGTCGTTGCACCGCTTGCAAGCCCGCTTGCAACGTTCGGATCCATCGGTATCACTTGCGGTATGCCCCCGGGAATTTTCTCCCGTGGCATCACCGGCACAGGGTCGTATTCATTATATGCCGGGTCATTATAGATAAGCTGAAGGCTGCTGCCGTCTTTCTCCATTACATACAATCCGTAGTCCACCTGATCTTCACCCATACCGCCGTTCACGGGAATGGGCGACATGGCAACAAGAATCTTCTCGCGCCGGCTCGCAGGGGCATTCTTGTCAATTACCGGATGTGGTGTTTTGAATAATGCAGATGACGGGGTGTTTGTATTGTTGAACGGTACTGTTGAGGGTGTAATAAATGTCAGGTTGTCATCTGATTTCGATATGTCAATGATGGCAATCGCACCGCCTTCAAAGGGCGAGTTCCGCTCCATGACTGAGCAGATGATGCCGCCGTCGGAAAGCTCACGCGGCTCAAGAAACACATGGCTTCCACTTTGTTGCGGAGAATGATTTCCGTATAGCACGAATGGCCGCGAACCGTCCGGATTCATCACAAACATCGGGAATTTGTTCGGGTCGCCGAGATGTTCCCACCGGCTGTAAAACACCTTTCCGCTTGAATGCACCATCGGGTTTGTGTCGTGGCTCTGGTTGAATGAAATCCTGCGCACATTGACCAGCCTGCCGTCGGAGCCGCGATCGGCAACATGCAGCAGAGGCGAGCCGCGGCGCTCATATTCATCAACAATTCCCGGGCGCGTTGAAGTAAACATGATCTGCCCGTTCGGAAGATATGCAGGGTCCATATCATCTCCGCTTGTCTGCTCGGTCATTTTGACGAGGTTGCTTCCGTCCGTATTCATCTCGTAGATATGCCACCGGCGTTGACGATTCTCTTTCATTGCAAAGAGAATTCTCTTGCCGTCATATGAAACCTCGGGGTCGGCCGCAGCGCCGAAGTTATTCGGATTGGTCTGGCCATTGCGTGTGTATTGCGCCGTGAGGTTTATCAGTTCCCCCTGACCGGAGATCGGGCTGAGCAAAAACAAATCACTCCCGGGATAATACTCATCCGCATTGCTTTCCATGGCGCCGCTGCCATTGTTCTCGCGGCTGTTTTCCCTGACGAACACCACAGCGGCCTGGCCCGACTTCTGCAAAATATCATCCGGCGGCGACGCGCCGCAGGAGACAAGAACCGCACCCATGGCAAGGCACCCGCAAAAAATTATCCACGATGTCGTCAGCGATCTGTTTGTTTGCATTGAATCCCCCCGACAATTCTTTAGAAAGAGAACTGCATCCCCACAGTGAAAACCAGATTATGCGATAAAAACGGCTCGGCGTTGTTGATGCTTTGCGAGAAAATCTGGTCACGTACATCATACCTGACCCCGAGTTGATTGGTCCCGAACATTCCATACAGAGGTATCCGCTTCCCAAGTCCTATCACTCCGGCAAATGACGACTGGCCCCCCAGGTTAAGGCCGGCAACACCCGCGGCAAAATATGGCAACATCCCCGAAGGGTTCGGGTCATACGCACCGACAAATTCATATGTGTACAGCCTCTCCGATGCATATACCTGCGCTTGTGTTACACTTTCCAAAACTTTCGAGCGCAGGCTGCTGATCCCAAACGATGCTTCAACAAAATATTTCCCGCCGAGAATGTAGTAGTTGTACCTTGCACCGAGAAAAGAGTTGGTTCCAAAGCCGCTGGCGGCATATACGCCTGCTGTCAGGCTGATGCTGTTTTCAAAACGCATTTGTGCCCGGCCTGCTGGGACAAACAAGAGAGCAAGAAGACAAACAATCAGTATGCTTTTTATGCTGTTCATAGCATCCCCTGCAAGATGAATTATCGAAAAAGGAACGATACGCCGATGCTAAACTCCTGAAACACCAGAAGCTCATTTCTATTATCGCGCTCGCTTTTTACATTCGTTATGTACTGCCGGGCTTCGGCTCGCAGGCCGAACATGCTCGTGAGAAAATATCGTGCACCGCCGCCGAAATTGAAGCCAATACTGCTGACGGTCTCATCCCCTATTGTTGAAGTCGGAACCGTGAGTAATAGCCCCGCACCGACGGAGCCGTACGGAATGAGACGTCCTTGGGTTGACAGGTTCAACAACGCATTGATGGAAATAGGATAGAGATTTGCCGTCTTTCCGATCACCTGCTCGCCGGACAATTCAAGACTCAGAGAACTGTAATTCATACCCAGCTGGAGCCCAAATACGCCGCTTCCACCCATCAGCCCCGTATGGGGAGTGATTTCAAAATGCACTCCGTCTCTCAGATCAACCACAGGGGAAGATACCGGAGCAACAACCGCATTGGAATCATCTTGCGCGTTGACAGAGAACGCGACCATGATCGCCATGATGGCAAGACAGATGGATCGTTTAAAGAATTCCAATGTTCAGCCCTCCACCAATACTGTAGATATTACCCACTGACGAGCTCGACGGCAGGAATAATGCTTCCGGTTCGATTTCCAGTGCAACCCTTCCGGAAATCCTCTGTCGAAGCAGTAGCCCGAATGCATACGCGAGAAATGTTTCTTGTTGGGCGGGAAATGTTCTGCTGCCGAGCGCGCCCAGAGAGAGTGTCATCGGCTCTGACGAGATGGCAGCAATGCCCGCACTTCCATCTATACAAAAAGATGTGTTGCCTTTAAGAATGGGAACCGCCAGATGAACCCGGTAGCTGTTAAACGCAAGGTCGGTTGTTGCCGTACCGGAGATGTTCTCGTACTGTCGGGGAATTGAGGTTGTAGAGTAACTTGCGGAGGATATCAGCCAGGCTAATGTAGCAAAACCAACTTTGAGTTTGACCCCGGTTTGAGGGGTGGCCACCAAATCCCGGCTGCTGAGTGTCCCCTGAAGAGAAAGAAAAAATCGGGATTCACTCTGTTCCTGTGCGATGCCTTCAGCATGCACACGAGACAGATTGAAAAGCACTAAGAAGAAGAGATGTATCCTTATCTTCAAAAGCCCCCCAGCATTTGAGAAAAGAACAAACTCATATACGTATTATAGAGCTAATAGATAAAATGCGTAAATAAGCTCGAACACAATATACATCTTATTCTCACTTTGTCAAGACTCAATTTCAGAATTGCTGAATGAAGTCAATATCACCAACATTATTGTACTGACCGGGAGGCTTCACTGAGGAGATGTACCGAAGGATAGCCAACGTGGAAGGTTTACTGACTGGTTTTTGAACCGGAAATCGGACTCATTCAGAGGAAATAAGAACTACTTCCTAAAAATTAACACATGAAGGAACTACGAAGCACCCTGCGTGTATCGAATGACCTCAACCCGCTCAACTGTTACCATTCCTCCCGACCCGCTGCGGCTGAATAGTTCATCTACCACTCTCATAAAGTCATTGATCTTTTTCCCCTCGTCCACAATCTCCACCACAATCGGCAAGTCTTCAGAGAGCCTCAAAATCTTTGCCGTATGTAACCGGCTTCTTGCCCCGAAGCTTTCGATGCCGCGGAGGACTGTTGCGCCGGCAAGGCCTTGTTCACGCGCAATAAGCACAAGCTGCTCGTAAAGGGGTTTGCCATCAATCTTATCAGCTTCACCTATAAAAATTCTGAGAAGATTTCCCTCACCCTGGAGTTTCATATTCATTACTCCATACTCAATTACAATAGCCGTCCCAAAACACCGCCGAGCCATGTGCCGGCCAGACAGAGAAGAAGGCTGGAGAAAATATTAAGGAACCCGAGCGCATATGTCCCATCGCGCAATAATGCAAGCGTTTCAACGCTGAAGGTTGAGAACGTGGTAAACCCGCCGAGAATGCCAATGGTAAGAAAGACTCTCAGTGAAGGATTAAGGACGAAACGCTCTTCGAAACAAGCCACAAGAAATCCAATGAGAAAACACCCGAGCACATTGACCACAAGCGTTCCATACGGAAACTCCGGCCCTGAATAACGATACACAATCCCCTGCAGCCAATACCTGGCCGCGGCTCCGATTCCTCCACCAACAAATACAACGATCAGGTTCATGGAGTGCTAAATACTAATACTCTGAAAGAAATGCAATGCGTAATACAATCTCATATTTTACATCGCCTTGTTCATCGTCTGTTAATTACGTATTTTCTCAACCGTGTTTCAACCCATTGCACAGCACATGGCCGATTCGAAATTTCGGATTCTACAGACATGCTTCTCCCGATCTTGGGGCGGGCTTGAACTTCAGGCTCTTGAAGTAAGCAAGAGCCTCCACCAGCGCGGGCACAGCGTTTTACTTGCCTGTTGCACGGGAAGCAGGCTTGCACAAGAAGCAACGCACCAAGGCATTGAGGTAATAACGCTTGATCTCTCTGGCTACTTCCACCCATCAATTGTCTGGAAGCTAAGTCGGTTGTTGCCCCGGCGAGGGATTAATATTATTCACTGCCAGCTCTCCAAAGATATTGCCACACTTGTACCCGCCATGAAACTTGCCGGTGGAACCATCCCGATTCTTCTCAGCAAACGGGTCGGTTCGTACATCAACAAGAAAGATCTGTTCCACCGCTTTACGTATGCCAATGTCCGTATGGTACTCGCCATCTCGGATGTTATCCGCAAGAATGTCATGGAAACGACACCGGTTCCACCCGCCCGCGTTATCACGCTTCACGATGCAATTGATGCTGAAAAGTTCTCTTTGCGGCACATTGATCGCCACACAACAAGAAGAGAGCTGGGCGTAGGAGACGACAGCATCGTTATAGGATTTGTGGGAAGGTTTTCGCCGGGAAAGGGACACGAAGAATTTATTGAGGCAGCAGGCCTGCTGAGAGAGAAATATACAAATCTGCAATTCCTCGTAGTCGGCGAAGCAAGCTACGGTGAAGAAGAGTACGAACGCACAATCAAAGGCCTGTGCAGCGAGAAGGGTTTACAAACATTGATCAGCTTTACCGGCTATCGCAAGGATGTTCCTGCTGTCATGGCGGCATTTGATATTTTCGCGTTCCCTTCACATGCAGAATCATTTGGCGTGGTCTTGATTGAAGCCATGGCGATGGAGCGCCCTGTAGTCTCCACCAACTGCGACGGCGTACTGGATATTGTCGTGCACGGAGAAACCGGTATGTACGTTCATCCGCGTAATAGCGGTGAGCTAGCCGATGCGCTCTCCGTACTCATAGAAAACCCCGCTCTGCGAATACAAATGGGCAAAGCGGGGCGAAAACGCGTCGAAGAACTGTTTGACCGGAAGAAGCAAATGGATGAGCTTGAGAGGATATATTCCTCGCTTCTCACCAAAAAAAAATAGCCTATTCCTCCGCCCCGCTCTTCAGGCTCTTTGCAGCCTTTATCCAGCCTTCTACCTGTTTTTCCGTTGGAAGTTTGCGGACGAGCTTCTTTTCATCGTTCGTCTTCTTCAACTGCTCCATCAGGTTTGCCGCATTGCGCCGCGCCAGTTCCTTCGGCGAATCCACTCCCGCCTTCTCAAGCAAATCCGCATATTGAGTGCCGACGCCTTTCACGCGCGCAAGGTCAATCCGGTTCACCCAATTCAACAGAAGCGTCGCGCTGATGCCGGTTTTGGCAGCCAGCTCTTCACGCCCTTTTCGTGTCGAAGCGGCATCGTGCAACTGCATCGGCTTTTGGATTCCCGCCTGCATCAGTTTTTGTTCATACGCCGGCCCGATTCCTTCTACATCTGTCAGCTTCTTCGGCTGTGAATATGACAGCGCCGCGCCAGCCAGCATGCATGCAATAACAACTGTTAGTTTGTGGTTACTCATGGCCCACCTCCTTCGGGAAATGTTGATATTCAAAAACAACGGCAAATTCAATCGCCCTCATGTTTGTAAAAATGATTCGGGTCCCTGACAACTTCATACTGAAGTCCCCGCCGTTCACATGCACGAATCGCTTCTTCAAGATGAAGAAACTGTGTGTATCCTATGTACCAGTGTTCCCCTCCCATCCAACTGACGATGCGGACAATCTCCCCGGAGCCTGCTTCCTGTCCGGGATTCACTCGATCACCCTCACATCCGTGACAAAGTACTGCGTATCGCCAAAGAGAGTTGTTGGAATGCCCACATGCTCTTCATATGCCAACACCACACGTTTACCAAGCGCCTGATTGATACGCTCGGCGACGCCATCATCTCTCACAGTAAAGAGAAATTTTTCGGGCATTGTACCGGGAAGGTTCACCATGGCAATTTCCCCCTCCCACGTTTTGGAAATCCATCCCTTCTTTGAAAACTTTTGCACATACCCGGCACGCTCACCTACCGAATAGCTCCAGTTAAGCATGATAAAAATATAAAGAACAAACAGAAGTATGGGAGTAAGAATGGTGATGAAGAGCCATTTCTTCCAGGCAAACGTTCGTGCCGGCGGATTTGACTGAGTGGTATTCATTGATCTCTGAGGCTAAAGGTGTGAGAGGGTTATTTGACCCAGATAATAGTGGTACCCGGATTATTCCAACTTTCCCCGCCAAACGAACCAATTTCTTTTACCATATCCTGGGTTGCAGCATGATACAAATTAAAATTCTCCCCTTCAATAACGGAGATGAACTTCGACTTGTTACGAAAAGCCCAGTTGCGGACGGTTTCCTTCGTTGAGCCGCCTTTGCCGGATGAGCCGTAGCCATGAATAATTGTAAGAACGCGAAGGCCTGAAGAATTGCGTACCCGGCCCCACGCATGCAGGAGTTCCTGTTCAACCTGATCAGCCGACCGCGGAGGATGGGCAACGTCGCAGACGAAAACTGGTGAGTCACTCTTTCCTGAATCCTGAATCATGCATCCTTCTCAGACCTGCTCCCTAACCGCTAACCACCAATCTCTAATCTTCTTAATCTCAGTGAATTCCCCACCACGCTGACCGAGCTCAACGCCATTGCGGCAGCCGCGAACATCGGATTCAACATCCCGGATGCGGCAAGAGGAATGCCGATGACATTATACAAAAATGCCCAGAAAAGATTCTGCTTGATGGTACTGATGGTACGTTTCGATAGCTGTTGTGCCTGCACCACGCCGCGGAGGTCGCCTCTCATGAGCGTAATATCGGCGGCTTCCATGGCGATATCCGTGCCACCTCCCATGGCAATGCCTACATCCGCCTGCGCCAGCGCCGGTGCGTCGTTGATGCCGTCGCCAACCATTGCAACTATTTTTCCTTCCGCCTGAATTGCTTTCACATGCCGCGCCTTGTCCAGCGGCAATACTCCGGCTATAACCTGTTTCAGCCCGACACTTCCAGCCACCGCACTCGCCGTCCGCTGATTGTCACCTGTAATCATCATAACTTCAATCCCGCTCTCTTGGAGCTGACGGATTGCATCTGCAGAAGCGGGTTTGGGAGCGTCTTCAACAGCGATGAGACCGGCCGCAACTCCATCAATCGCAACAAAGACCGGCGTCTTGCCTTCAGCAGAGATCTTCTCTATCAATTCTTCGTGGCCCGAGAAATGAAGTCCGTACTCTCTCATGAGAGCGGCATTACCGACAGCAACCGCTGATTGCCCGACCATTCCAGTCAACCCAAACCCGGTTGAAGATTGAAACAGTTTCGGCTCCGTCAACAAAAGTTCTTTTCTCCGGGCGATGTCAACAATTGCGCGGGCAAGCGGGTGTTCCGATTTCTGTTCAAGTGAGCCAGCATGCCCGAGGATCCGGTTTTCATCGAAGCCTTCAAACGCTACAACCTGCGCAACAGAGGGTTTCCCTTCCGTGATGGTACCCGTCTTGTCGAGAATAATTGTCTGCACTTTGTGCATCCGCTCCAGGCTTTCCGCATTCTTGACGAGAATGCCGAGCGACGCGCCCCGCCCCGTGCCGACCATAATTGCCGTTGGTGTTGCCAGGCCGAGCGCACAGGGGCAGGCAATAATAAGAACCGCGATAAAGTTCACCATCGAGTGCGTGAATCCTGCATCGTTCACAAAGTACCAGAACAGAAATGCGGCAACAGCAATGCCGATAACGGACGGGACAAAGACCGCGGCGATTTTATCCGCGAGATTTTGTATTGGCGCTTTCGAGCCCTGTGCATCCTCTACCAGTTTTGTAATTTGCGAAAGAAGCATCTGCTTGCCAACCGCTGTTGCGCGAAATTCGATGATGCCTGTTGTGTTCACCGTCCCGCCAATGACTCGCATTCCCGTCGTCTTCTCCACAGGCACACTTTCTCCCGTCATCATGGACTCGTCAATTGTTGTTGACCCTTTCGTAACGACTCCATCCACAGGGATTCTTTCTCCGGGGCGCACAAGCACAACATCGCCGGCGTTGACTTGTTCTACAGAAACTTCAACCTCACCTCCATGCCTGATAACGCGTGTAGTCTTTGGTTGCAAACCGATGAGTTTCCTGATGGCTTCGGAGGCTTTGCTCTTTGCGGAGACTTCAAGAAGTTTCCCAAACAGAATCAAAGTGATAATGGTTGCAGAGGTATCAAAATAGACGTGCGGCATTCCTCCACCATGCGCAAACCATTCGGGGAACAACACTGCTATCGTGCTGTACACAAATGCCGATCCCGTTCCAACGGCAACAAGCGTATTCATATCGGCGGTACGATGTTTGGCCGCCGACCAGAATCCGGCAAAGAACCGTTTTCCTGCAAACAACATCACGGGAGTTGTGAGAACGAGCAGAATCTTGTTGGTGTAATCCATACTCAACGGAGACCATGCCGCATAAGCATCAAACATGCTCAGCATGCTGAGTGCCATGATGGGGACAGTCAGCACAACGCTAAGAAGGAAATCCGCGCGCAGCTTTTTGAGAGATGCCTCCTTTGGCGAACCGGTGTTTGCCTGAGCCTCAGCAGCAGGTGCAACCAGAGTATAACCTGCATCCGCAACAGCTTTTTGTAATTGGCCAACACCAATGCTCGAGGAATCGAATTCAATTGTGGCTTTTTCGGTTGCCAGGTTGACCGCAGCATTCTGCACGCCGTCAACATTCTTGAGCGCCTTTTCAACCCGTGCCACGCAGCTCGCACAGGTCATTCCTTCGACCGGGAGGGAAAGAGTCTGTACATTTTTCTGTTCGGCCATTTCATCCATCCTTTAATAATTATGCATCGGGAGCCATGTTGATTGCTTCTGCTTCCTACAA
>CAZWIN010000014.1:0-18929 GCA_964633855.1 uncultured Chitinophagales bacterium | reverse complement strand
TTATCTGCAAGAAAACGAATATGCGGACGTAGAAGCTCTATCTCATCGTCAACCCAGAGAATTCTTCCCTTCGACTCAGTCATACACACTCTTTCTATCTGAATTTTATAAAAAATGATAGCCAATTAGGCTTTGAGAATCAACGCACGAAACGGTGCGTCCGGCAAGCTTAACAAGAATGAAGGTTCACCCGGAGTTGTGGCGATCCGGCATTATTGAATGGATATGTGAACATCAAGCCCGGCTTCATTTGTGGTGCTTCCCGGTATGCGTGAACCGGAATCATCCGGGGCAACTTTGGTGTAGCGGTAGTAAACAGACGCCGTGACACGCGAACTCAGAATATACCTGATACGCGGCTCAATTACCGTTCGTGTCGTCCCATCGAGCGGCGAGCCTTCCGCATTCACATCAAGGCGTGCGACCTCATATTGGCGCCGGGCGTTTTTGGTGATGGAATACGATGCGCTCACATCCACATCGTTGTTCAAAGCAAGCCCGAATAGCGGGATCTCAAACCCTCTCCGGTTGTAACTCAGCGTGACTGAAATTTCCTGCGCAAGTGTCTCAACAATATTGCGTGATGACGTCTGAAGGTCATATGAAGTATTAGTGTTGTACCTGACGTTTGCCCCCATACTTCCTTTGAAGAGATCCTTGAATGTAAAATTCAAACCAATGAGGGGCGCAAACCCGTACATCACGCGCTGTCCGTCCGTCTGTTCAAAACCGTTTCCGGGAAGATTGCGGAACTGCCTGGCATACGTTGACTGGTAGGCATGATCCAGCGAAAGGCGTGTCACAAAGCCCGAGAAAAGAGGGAGTTTCTCAAGGCCGTCCCACCTCAAGTTCCAGTTGATCCGTGGATAATACTGGCCGAAGAATTTACGGAGGAAGGGCAGCGCCTCAAAGCCTTCTTCAAACGCCTGCGCGAGTTTCTCCGCATCCCCACCGGTTGAGTCAGAACCGGTGTTTTTGAGTTCGGCGTAACGCTTGCTTACCTGCTTAAGGCCGGTTTTGAAAACACCGAAGAACAATACATCAGGGAATGTCAGGAAAGAACGCTCAACACTTCCCGTTGAGGAGTAGTTCTTGATTGTAGCAATACCAAGTGAATCTGTCTCAAGGTTTTGCGTACGGGCATAGGTCCATCCGAGGTTCCAATTCAGGTCAAGCCGTGCCCCTTCCCAGAGCGCCCGGGATGTCTTGAAGGTGATTTTGTTGGTTTGCCTGAATTGGTTCACTAACACTGCACGCGCTGCGCGCGGACCGGTTTCAACATCCCAACCGAAGAATGGAAAGCCTTTCCTCAAACCAAAGTTGGTAAGCCTCCCGTGTGGGTCTGAAATCAACCCGAGCTGATAGAGACGCGACGGGCCGTATTTTGGATCTGATTCCTGGAAGAATGGAACACGGCCCCAAAAATTACCAAATCCTGTTCTTCCCAAAACACCGCTGCTCTGTGCAGTATTTTGCTGTGTGAATGTGACGCTGACATTATCATAATCAAGCAACGGCGTTTTGATGACCGCTTTAAGGATAGACTTGATCTGTCCAAACGGGTTGCTGTCCCCGCCCTGCTGCGCCTTAAGCGAATCGGGCGTTCCTGCAGAATCCGGATTGCTCGGTGTTTCAACGGGCCTGCGTCCTCGCGGCTGTGGCGAATATCCGCCTCCCGATGGTTGCGATGGCCCATCCTCAAAAAGAGGATCAAATATCTGCTTCAGCCGGATATTGGTTGTGACGTTAATATTATTTGAAAATCCCGCTGACTTGCCGATATCTCCCGCCGTGAGCGTGTTGGACCAACTGTAATCCACGGCGTATCCAAGGGAGAGGTCAAAGAATTTTTTGATATTGAAAATATTCGGAATATTCGGCTTTGTCGTGAAATTATTGCGTTGTGTGTACCGTTGATCATCCCCAAAATTGATGAACCTGTCATTGAAGAAAATGTCATTCATGATTTTTGAAAACGACCGCTGGTTGCCGAACTGGTCTGTTTCCAAAGACAACAGGCTGGATTCGACATTCAAACTGTAATCGCCGGCAAGATTGAGCAATCCTCCTTCAATAAATTTCCAGCCGAACCCAAACGACCTGCCAGCGACAAAATTCCTGCTGATGATCTCCCGCGAGCCAAGTGCGCGCTGCAGGGATTTGTTCCTCGAACGTGTTGCCGTCAATGACCATGAAAACGTGGTAATGGGGAAGAAAATTTTCATATCCTTGTATTCATCAAGAAGCCAGACTCCATCGAACACATCCTTGAACGGGGAGACAAAATAATCCGGAGGAAGGTTCAACGCGTATCCTATCTTCGCATTCCACTGCCACGAGAGTGAATTGATTACTGCGGGACTGTGCTCGGTGGATTTGGTATAACTGAAGCCGAAGGCAAGTTTGTTCCAGGTATCCCTGATGTACCATGCATTTGAGGGAAGTCCTATGCGAAAGTTCGGCGCTGCATATGTATCGGTTTTTCTCAACGTTTCCGATTCATATCGAACCTGTGCCGCGGCAGCGTTTGCCTCAGCCTCGGTCCCTCCACGGCTGATCACTTTTTCCCTTTCTCTGTCAGCGGCTTCAGAGACGAGAACGTCGGAGTTTGTCAAGTACTTCGGCCTGATCAGTGCTTCCGTATGGGAATACGAAACAGGAAGAGTCGTTCCCACCCAATCATTCGGGAAGAACTTCTCGAGTTGAAGCGATGTGTTGATTCCCCAGTTGATTCCCGTTTGTCTTGTACCGAACCGCTGTTCGAGTGTGTGGAAATTCGGGTCAATCTTTGAATAGTTGAATGAAACGGCTCCCAGATCGGCGAGCCTGAGTTGTGCATCCATCCGGTAAGCAATTCCCGAAGCATCATCGACAGAGGTAAGCCGAAGCTCATTCACCCACACCTGCCCGCTCATCGGCTGGGAGGTACCGATGCCAACCGGGTTACGCACACCGATGGCAAGCGAGCGAATTTGTGTAAGCGAAGGATTACCGCGTACAAGATAAAAAGCACCGGGCGGACCACCGGGCACAGCGATGGAATCAACACGGTTTGTGCTGTCCCTCCCCTGTTTAATTCCTGTGAGGTCTGAGAATTTTACCACCATTTCATTGAGCGGATCCCAGCCCGGATGAATCGGCGCACGGTATTCATAATAATTGAGGGTATCGGCGCCGAACCGGAAAAAATACTCGGCATCGTAGTTCCCCTCACCGTTGTATGCGAATGATGTATCGCCATGGACAAACATCTTCATTGTCCTGTAGCTAAAGACATCAAGCGGTTTGTAATTGTAATACTTCACGGCATGTCTTGATTCACCATCGGGCAAACCAGTGACAAGCAATGACAATGACTGCTCATTCGCGAGCACTTCTTCGTCAGGACGGGTTTTGTCGCGCTCACGGATAACGCCGGGCGGACTGGTATAGCTGGGGTTGTCTTCAACACTGATGACGCTTATTGCAAAGGTGGAATCACCCTTGCGCTGCTCCTGCCACTGGCTGCCAACAAGGCTGAAGTCCGCGATGCGCACACGGATATTATCGCGCGCATTCAGGAATGACACTCTGATGTATTCGACATTCTCGAAACTCGGTGAACCTACCTGCCTTGCAAAATCGCGAAGCGGGATGCGGTACTGATACCAGCCCTCATTACCGCCGCCGACAATCAGGGGATTGAGCTGGGGATTTGCGTTGAGCGGAACATGATACTCAAAGAACGAATTGGCAAAATCCACAACACCGTTTCCGTTGAGATCTTCCGTATCAGGAATCTGCCCTGACGGGCCATTCTTGTTATTTTCCGTCCCATTGATCTTGGAATAGTCATTCGTCGTATTCTGAAACGCGTAATCATCGCCACTCGGGTCAGGGGCAAGTGCGGGATAGCGGGTCAATTCCTCCGCGTTCGACATCATATCCAGGCCGACATCCTCACCTTCCTGCAACGTGCCATTCGGGTTGCGGCTGATAACGTAATCCTCATCATTCAACTGCCGGTTGGGAATGACATCCTCGGTGATGGCTCCGATATCAATCACCATTTTCTGATCCGGGAACGATTGCGTGAGGGAATCCACTTTCATCCAGATTTCAATGAAGTTGATATTCTCGTTAATAAGGTTGGTGGAAGCGACCGAAATCGGTTTCATGATACCGCCCCAGTTCTGGTCAGGCCTGAGTGTATTGGCAAGATCGGAACTGTAATTGAATTGGCCACGTTGCCCCGGAAAATAAGCCATATCGAGAACGGTAACGCGGTCGTTTGCCGCATTTCCCGGTTTTTTGTTCGGATACACTTCTGTGAGGCGCGTTATCTGATTAAGGTTGTTATACCAGACGATTTTCCCCTTGGAGTACGCCTTTGTAGTATCAACCGGTCCGCGGAGAAACGGCGTAATACTATCGGGAGGACTGGCAAGCGACCACTGTGAAAAACTCACACCGAACGGAATGGTACGGCGCGCTCCTTCAAAGTCGTCAATATATGCTATACCTTCGCCTCCGTCACTCGGGATTGTACTCTTTTTGGTGTTCGGATCCGGGACCATATACGCCAGTTCACCGCTAAGCTTAAGCGAGGAGACATCGCGCGTACTCAACAATGGTAATGCATCAATCGCCTTGGTGAGCACGGGAAGGTCAATCATGGTTGCGCCGTCAATTCCGAAAATGGTGTTGTTGTTCGGTTCCTCTCCAAGGCGGACTTTATCACTCAAAGTCTGCTGGTTCAGGTTCATCACTGTGAAGCCAAGGTTTGTCTGGCGGCCCAATGCAATATCGCCGCGGGCTCCAAGCAGGGTTTTCGACGCAAGCTGAAACAGATCGTTTTGCTCGTACTTGATTTGAAGATTCGCCCCGGGGACAAGCGCCTGATCATTCCGGATAATGACTTCACCAACGATGTAGTCCACGGTGAAGTCAATATTCTGGGTGAGTTGACGGCCATCCAGCAACACCTGCACGCTTCCTTCAACAACATTGAAGCCGAGGCTGTACTTCGAGGTGGCATCACCAGTTGCTTCACCCATGATTCTGTACTTATCGCGTTCCTGTGCTTGCTGCGCTATGGTTTTTGTTTCATCATAAATTTGAGGATACAAGAATGTGCTGTCGAGGACGAGGCTACGGTCGGCAAAGTACTTTATCATTCCATTTCTGAAAGGCTCAAGGTTCGGGAAGATCACCTCTGCTCTTGTCAGGTTCACTGTAATGTTTTTCCGGAAATCAAACAGCCCATCCCCATCCTGCAGCGGCGTACCGCTGGCGTTGTACCGGTCTACGCCCAACACCCTCAACAACGGCTGGCCCGTAATTGCATTTTGCAGTTCGGCACCTTCAGTAATACGCTTCACATCCAGAGTGAATCCGGACTCCTTCAGATTTCTTCCGCCAAGCGAGTAAATGTTCTTTAAGAGTTGCTTCCACGCAATGCTGTAGCGCGGGCCTTGTGCGCTAAGGTTTTTCGGCTTCACAAGTTTCAGGACGATTGTCCGGGAAGTATCCGTACCATAGTCCCTGACGAGCTCACCTGTTTGAGTACCGCTTGCAGTACGATAAGCAATACCCACAATCTGGTTTTCCTGAACATTAGTATTCAGGGAGAGAACACCGAGATATCCATCACCAGCCAATTCATACTGACTTCGCTGAAGTTTGATGAAGCGGCCTGTTTCGGCATATCCAGCGGAATCCCGCCCCTGACGCAATGTTGAATCATATCCTGCGGTAGGAATAAATGGAAGGTCAATGTAGGCAATCGCCTGTCGCTCATTCGGATCAGGAACCCCTGTTCGCGTGACCCAAACCTCCTCTTCAACTATCTGCGTGTTTTGCATTTCTCCGGTGATCGTCGGCGGGTCGTTGAGGTAGTATGGTTCGTAATATCTGATATACGACGTATCAACAAAGTAATGATTGGTAGCATAGTCATATGCCCGTTTGTCAAACGGTGTTTTCTGCGCGCCTCCGGAAACAGCAACCTCCTTGATCTGCCCTTTCTTTTGGGAAGCCAATGCAGTCAGCCTCAACGGTCCTGCCTGGAATTGTGCCTTCACACCGAAGAGAGCCTGACTGCTGCCGATAAAAGCGGATGGTGTTGTAAGGGCAACGTTTCCTGCTTCGACACTCTGCACAATCTCATCGTCGTAGCCGGTGTATTTTATCTTGAGCTGGTTCTCATATTCGAAGGTGCGTTGCGTATTCCAGTCTGCAAGGATGTTAAGCTTGTCCCCGATGGTTCCATTGACATTGACTTGCACTTCCTGGCTGAAGTCAGGTTCGTTACGGCTCTGGTCTGCACTGGCAAGCTGCGTCTGGTCCGATTTGGTGTTGCGGAATCCAGCCTTGATATCCACAGCACCACTGATATTCAGACGGATCTCAGGCTTGCCGAAAATACTGAAGATGGGATTGGAAGGAATGGGAATATTGATTTTGGTGAAACTCTCCAGCAATTCTCCAAGATCATTTTTTGCCACCAGAGGCGGCGGCTTTCTCGCCTCATCAGCTAACATTTTCCGCAACTCAAATTTTCTACGCTCACGTATGTAGTCCTTCAAAGAGAGGCGAAGAGAAATACGGGCGTCGGCTCCTCCGACGGTCTCCTTGAAATTCACTTGTGAGCCAAGCGAATCGAGAGTGACTTCACGTCTATACCCGGCGGATCTGTTCGTGGCAAAGAGCGGATGAATTCGATCAGGAAACAACTCAACTTGAGGTATGTCCTTTCGAACGTAAGTGAAGTTGGCAAGCCGTGCAGTCGAATCAAGAAAAACGACATATGAAGTATCCACGAGGCTGGCTGCACTATCCGTGCCCTTTGCCGACTTCAAACCGTCAGGATCACCCATATGGTTGGGCTGATTCTTTCCCTTCCTGTCATCACCGGATGGAATGCCCTTAGGAGGACCACCTTTGCCCTGTCGATAAGAATCTTGCGTGCTGTCCTCAGGGGAGAATGCGTTGAGCAACGCCAGCAATGAACTGTGCTGCTGTGGCAATGCCGGCAAGAGCCTGCCATTCACACCGGAAGGTATCAACAGGAGAACGGCTATCCCAAGGATGGCAACGGCAAATGCCACGAAGTGCTTTTTGTTGCGGAGGAATGTCTCTTTATTGTGCAAAGCTGAGCCCAATATCGATTCTCATGTGTAATACAACCACAGGGGCGGCAACATTACTTACCGGCCATGCGTTGCGCATCGTGCCTGAAGGCTGCAAACAGGCCGGATTGCGGACTGTGTGCAGTCACAAGGATTTCTAAAAACGATATCAACGCAGATCGATACGGCACTCCTCTTGACGTGTGGAAGGCCTGGCAGGGCACCAAGCTTGCATTCAACATAGAGAAAAGACCTATGAATTTCAAGACCTGCAACGTGATTTTGCCTCTCCACAATGGAAAAAGAGGGTGATGTGCGGTATATTGTGACATGCATCTCATTCCTTCCCGAACACAACCGCTTCTTTCACAGTACATCCTGCGTGCTTTGGCCGGGCCGTTCCTCTTTTCTTTTTCCACGTTGATGTTTCTCTTTCTTCTGCAGTTTGTCATGAAGTTCATTGACCAACTCGTGGGAAAAGGATTAACCGCCTGGGTTATTATTGAATTGATGGCATTGAATCTGGCCTGGATGGTGGTGCTCGCAGTCCCCATGTCTGTTCTCGTAGCAACATTGATGGCATTTGGAGAGATGTCCTCACGCAATGAAATCACCGCGATGAAAGCAGGGGGAATGAGCATCCAGAGAATGATTGCGCCGGTGATAATTGCCGCTCTTCTTGTCGCCATACTGCTGGTCTGGTTTTTCAACGGAGTTCTTCCGGAGGCAAACCACCGGGCAAAAACCCTCGGCATGGATATCCGTCGCAAGAAACCGACGTTGTCGCTCGTAGCGGGATCATTCTCCCAGGACATTTCAGGATACAGCATTCTGGTGAGAAAGACGTTTGAGAAAACAAATGACCTTGAAGGCATCACTCTGTATGACTATACGAACCCGGGAATCAATGTGGTAATTACGGCCGAAGAAGGAACGATTTCATTTTCTCCCGACTTCCGTAAACTCATCATGGATTTACATTCCGGTGAAATCCACACCTTAGATTTGCAAGAAGTAAATCAATACAGGCGAATCCGTTTCAAAGAGCACAGAATTGCCATGGATGTTGAGGGATTTGATTTTGAACGGACGGATGAAGCCTCGTTTATCCGCTCCGATCGCGAACTGAGCGCCCAGGATATGCTGGCAATTGTTGACAGCCTCAGGAACGATCGAAACGAGGTTCTCAGGAACATACAAAAACGTGCCGAGGATGATATACAATCATTGCTGACCGGCAAGCAGGCTCCGCTACTAAGCCCGGGCATTCCTGCAACGCCGCGTCTATCCGGCATTCACGCACTGACACATGCAAGACAGATGAGCAGCAACATCAACAATGACGTGATGCGAATAGAATCTCTTGACGCGCAAATTAACCAGTATATGGTGGAAGTTCATAAGAAGTACTCCATACCAGCCGCATGCCTGGTATTTGTTCTTGTCGGTGTTCCTCTTGGCATCATGTCGAGGCGTGGAGGATTCGGGGTTGCAGCGACACTCAGCCTCGGCTTTTTCCTGCTCTACTGGTCATGCCTGATTGGCGGGGAAAAACTTGCGGACCGTACGCTCCTATCACCTGCAACCGGCATGTGGGCCGCGAACTTTATTATCGGCATTCTTGGCATCTATCTTACATTCCGCATCGGCAGGGAAAATGTTGCCATCAACTGGGGCTTCTTCAGGCGCTTTGTGCCGCGCCGTTGGCGGACGGAGCTTGTTGATGAAGTGAGGGAATCGGCAGCATGAGGCTCATCGACCGGTATATCATCAAACAGTTTCTCGTCACAGCGTTGTTTTCCCTTCTCGCCGTAACGGTCATCTTTGTCGTAATTGACGCCATGGAGAAGCTTGACAACTTCATTGACCGGCAGGCAACGGCGATGATCGTAATGCGATACTACTTCTTCTTCATACCAGAAATTATCAAGCTGATTACGCCCGTTGCAGTTCTTTTGGCGAGCCTCTTCGTCACAGCACGCATGTCCACCCAGAATGAGCTGACGGCGATGAAATCCAGTGGCATTAGCCTGTATCGGATCATGGTTCCGTACATCATTGTCGCGTTAGTAGTGACTGCGCTCTCAATCTATTTCAACGGATGGATTGTTCCTCTGGCAAACCAGAAGAAAATCGGGCTCGAGCGCGTGTATCTCAGCAGGAACATGACTTCCGCATCCACGGCAAACATTTATATCCAGGACAGCCCGACGCAGATTCTCTCCATTGGCTATTATGATGATAGTCGGACTATGGCGACGCGTGTCAGCATACAGGATTTTGGAGATACGGACCGCACGGCATTGGTGCGCCGGGTGGATGCCTCGTCCATGCAATGGGACTCCACAGCGAGAAGCTGGATACTGCAGAGCGCAACGCGGCGCACATTTAGTGGCGAGAAGGAAATCATTGAACGATTTCAAACTCTCTCAGCGGGCAAGCTACACTTTACACCCGAGGATTTGAGAAAGAAACAGGAAAAGCCGGACGAAATGGATTACTACTCAATGGAGCGGTTTATTGAGAACCAGCAAAGAGCCGGACAGGATGTTGCCCGCTGGCTTGTGGATTTTTACAGCAAGATTTCATTCCCCTTTGCCACAGTGATTGTAGTGCTGTTCGGAGTGCCGTTCGCATCTGTCAAGCGTCGCGGCGGAGTGGGTGTTCAGTTGGGAATCAGCTTGCTCATCTGTTTTGTGTACCTCATCTTCATGAAGGTGAGCCAGGTATTTGGGTATAACGGCGATCTCAATCCTCTCCTGACCGCATGGATGGCAAACATTCTTTTCTTTGCTGCTGCAGTGGTAGTTCTCTTGAGGGTGAGGAAGTAACGGGAAGAAGTCATCGCCGGCAAGATACAACGGTGCTCGATCGTTCCCTGCAGGGATTAAAACCTGTACGTTATTGTCGCCGCGGGAACGAATGCATTTGTGAACCCCAACGGTACTTTTTGCATACCAACGCTCGCATGCACATTGTTATTATGCATGCTTGCGCTCCATGCCGCATCTGCGGCGCTGACAAGGTGATTCACGATTGCAACAGTAACAAATGTCGTTGCATTGCTGTAATAATCGTTGGCTTTGCCCCGTTCCCTTGAATAAGAGTTGAACATTACATTCTGGTCTGCCAGAGCCGCGTCTATTTCATCGTACCTGACGAGAGCCGGATTGGCGTCATCCCACCCCTGGTAGAACTGCTGATACTTCCCGATGAGCTCAAAGTATTGTTGTTCTCCATACAGCGGCAGAACATGGGAATAATACTGGCCCGCTGCTGTCCTTGCAATGTCCCGTTCCATCCTGTTCAACTCGGCCCAATCAACCTGAAGCCACGGATCCAATCCCTCCCGTCCCGGTATTCTCCAGTTGTATGTTTCCGCTGTAGAAGCGAAATGGTCCTGCGCAAATTGGGCGTAGCGTACAACATCCCAATGCTCGTTGGCAAAATTCTGAAAGAGGTCTGTTTGCCGGTCACCCTTCTTGTCAAAATGATACGCCAAGCTCCATGCCGCCACATCGAGAGCCAAAAATACCGCTGCCTTCACATAGCTTCCTGCATACAATTCACCTGAACCCGGAATGATTGCAGACATTCCAGCCGCCAGCCAAGGTGATTTATGCGATATCTCTTCCTGTTGCTGTCCTTCCTGTATGGCAGGTCCATCGGAAAAAGACTTCAGCCCGAACATATCCACGCGGAGATTTCCGGTGAGAGCAGCCTGCTCCGAGGTTCGCTCTTTAACCACAAGGCTTCGTTCGCTGCCGTAGGCATAAAGTAATTCGCTCAGCAATAGACTGATCACCATCAGAGTCTTCATCGTTCCAACTCTCCCGTCTTAATCAAAATCGAATCCGAAAAGAATCCCGAGATAGAACCGCCACTCCTTGCCGTACGTAACTACTGTATCACGACTGCGTATACTTCTCGCAAATTGATCGAACCCATATGCCCCGCTGATAAAAAGCCGCGTCGGGTATGCATACCACGAGAAACTCTCAAGCCGTAGCTCGGCACCAATATCCGTTTTGAACTGCCTGAGTGTGGGCGTACTGCCGGTCCAGGCATTTCCGATGTCCGCAAACACTGATGCATAAAGCTTGTCAAAGTAGAAATGGAGAAAGCGTGCGTCAATATTGTGAACAAGCGGAACACGGTATTCAAGTCCCGCAACAGCCATTTCATTTCCGCCAATTGCATAGTAAGGATAGCCCCGCATGCCCAAAAGGCCGCCTGCATAATAGTCAAAGAAGTCATTAACACTATGTTCGAGGATTGACGCTGCATGCAACGATACGGAGAGAGTATGGTTATTAAACAATAACGGCAGATGTTCTCTCCACTTCAATTCAACCCGCGTAAAATTAAGCTTGTCATACACGGGAACCAGCATCCCGTTCTGGATATCATAGTTGTCGAGCAACTTGTTCCATTCCCGCCCGATCCTCAAAGTGATTTTTCTGCCCACGGGATTAATCTCGCTTGTCCGTGACGGCGCGATAGCATCAAGCACAAATTTGAGAGAAAGGTCATTGCCAATCAGATACAGGTTGCTGAAGCCGGGAACGGTCGAACTTGTATTGGGATTGATGAAACTCTCTATAATGGATGTATAACGGCTGTGTGCAAAGCGAAGCTCGGCGTTACTGAACTGCGAAACAAAAGGGTGTGTCAGCACAAAATCAAATTCAAGAAGATTATATGAAAGATCCACCGGAACGATAAAGGGAGTGAGATCAATCCGGTCTTTTGCCTTCCTGGTGATGTTGTACAATTCAGCAGAAGCCACCGGTTCCAAACCAATATCATACAACAAGGGAATTCTTGATCTGTAAAAGAACTGTACAAACAGGTCGCGCTCAAGTCGTTTGTTCAGTGCGGCCCCCGCAAAAAATCCCGTCTTATCCAGCACATCATTGGAGAATAGATACACCCCCGGCTTGATGGCATCCCCGGCATCGTTGCTGGTGTTGTAGTTATCGATGCGGAGAAACGGTACGAGTGTTAACGAGGTGAACCTCGGCTTATATGGCTTTGATACCAGAGGGGATAATGTTGAGTCGTCGTACGAACGCAATGCCATCCAGTCGAATTGTTTGGCCGTTCGATCAGCCTCACGCACGGCATGCGTACCCGGAGTAGTGTACCCTTCCCGGATATAATGATGGTTGACGTCAACAGAAGATCCATCGTTTTGCAGACGGAGAATTTTGTAGCCGCCCGAGGTATAGGATGCATACACAATATCGCCCGCCGGATTCACCGTCGGCAGAAATGCGCCACCAAGCACATTCGTGATTTGAGCGGTACTTTCGGTTACCAGGTCATATGCATACAAATTAAATATGCCGGTTCTGTCAGAACTGAAGATAATCTTCGAGCCATCATGCGTGAAAACACCTGAACGGGAATCGTCATCGCCACTCACGAGAAACTTTAGATCACTGCCATCCGGACTCACCGAAGCAATGTCGCGGCCATCCTTGATGGAATAATCAAAGATGATTCTGTCACCTGATGGATTCCATTGCGGCGAATACACCTGCTCGCCGTTCATAAAATGCGTCACTGCGTGGTAATTGCTTCCGTCACTGTTCATCATGCCGAGATTCGTGGTTCCATCCCCATTCATAACGAAAGCTATCTGCGATCCGTCAGGTGAAACAGACGGGCTCCATATACGTTTGCCATGTGTGAGGCGCGTTTCCTCTTCTTTATCAATATCATACACATACAGATCAAATTGAAATGACCAGTGCGGATTGTCCCGCGATGTCCGGCCGTAGTAGATCTTTTTCCCGTCCGGAGACCAGCTTACGGATGTCCGCACTCCGCCTTGCAGCCGCTTTTCTGTTTGTGACTCGGCATCATAGACAAAGAGTGATGACATGCTGAAGTAGTCGGCGTTCTTGTTGCTGACATAGGCGATCTTTTTTCCGTCACGGGAATATGAAGGATACAGATTGGCAAACCCCATATTGAAATTCACCGCGCAGCAAGGGAGCATCTGACGGCCTTTCAGGGCGTGCATCGGGGATGTTTGCAATTCCTTATTTTCAGCCCCGACAGGTGCTCCCTCCTCTGAAAGCAAGGGGATATATTGACCTTCCTTGAGATTCCCCCTTATTAGAGCAACGCGTTCAGCATATTCCTTCTCTACCTCCGCGCGCCATTCTGCGTACACCTCTCCCCCATCTTTTCCCACGGCATCCTTGATGGCGCCATCAATTGTTGTGGCAGCGAACCTTCCAAGGTTGCGCGAGATTTCGACGAGCTTTTCTTCTCCATACTTCTTTGCTATATAACTGACGAAAGCAAAACCGGCATTGTAGGAGGATTCATTCCCAAGGCTCGTTTTCCCGAAAACTCCCATTTGCTGCCATGTGAGCATATTGCCATCGAGCGCGTACGAACGCAGAATCATATCGCGGTGCGAATCCCAGAAATCATACCGAAGGTCCGTGCGGTTGTACTGGGCTACGCCCTCGGCAAACCAGACGGGCACCACAAAACCGGAGATGGGGTAAGAAGCGATAACATTGGGAAAACCGTAGAGAACATCCGGGCGGCGTTCGGATTCATATCCAAGCCACTGGAAATAAATCCCGGGGACTCCACGCCCGAATTTCATTGCAGTCTGAATCTGTACTATATGCGTAAACTCGTGCGCGACGACATTACGCAGCCAGTTGTGCGTGCCGCGCAGGTCGAAGTCCATGCTCGGCGCATACAATTCAATTTTGTTATTGTAAAAGTACGCGGCGCCGTTGGAAATATCATCATGGTCATTGATGATAAAACTGACTTTTTGGTCCGGCTTGTGATTATAGAGGGATGTTACGGGGTTGTAAATCTCTTCGGCAATTTTTGCCACCACTCTTCCCGTCCGCTCCGCCCCTTCATGGTAGTGGATGAAAAAATGCTCCGTCTCGATTGTTTTCCACTCGAGTTCGGGATGATAGAATTCCTCCTGCGCATGCAAAGCACAAGGCAAAAAGAAGAAGGCAAAAAGAAGAAGGGAAACGTGAGGCCGGAAAATGGAAGCCGGAAACACCAAAGACTTCGGACGTATGATCATTTTACAACAGCCACTTTCACCACCGCAGTACCACTCCCGCCTGAACCGCTCGCCTCTATTCGTGCGAAATAAATGCCGCTCTGAATATCTTTGACGTCCCATGCGATTTCATTATCAACGCCGCCGATTCCCGGCCCCGCGAATTCCGCAACCAGATCACCTGCAAGGTCGAATATCCTGATATTCACTGCAGCATTCTCCTTCACAAAATACCTGATAAATGTCTTCCCGTCATACACCGGATTGGGCCAGTTGTATGCGCGTTCTTCAGGGAAAAACGCGGTGCTGACCGGGGTTCCACTCAGTGGCTCAATTGCGAGCCCGCTATGCTGTGCATCCTTTTGGAATTGCGGCCAGGGGCGAACCTTGGCGGGATCGTACGGTATCAATGTGTTGCCGGTTCTCCAGGCAACAAGCGAACCTGTTTCTGAGGATGCTACTGCAAGTCCGATACCGACACTATTCAGAGAAGGCGAGGGAACATCGAAAACCGCTACTGATTGATCGCCCACACCCGCCTGTAATGGAAAACCGGGTGACATCCGCCCATTCTTGTCATAAGCCACAACAAACCCGTCACTGCTCACAGCAATCACCTCAACACTCCCGTCTCCATCAAGATCCGCAACTACGGGATGAGAAGTGATCGGAAAGGATGTTGGCAGAATGACAGGAAAATTATCCAGATCTGATCCGGCATAATTCAATACATGGATTTTGTTGCCACTGAAAGCTACAATGTCCCTGTATCCATCACCATTCACATCGGCTATTGCAACCGACCCCGAAGCATCATCGCCAATCCTGACCGGATAACCCGCCACAATTTCCAGTGTCGTTGTCACGGCATACACATAACCATCGGATGTAGTAAACACGATACGCGTATCACCACCGGATGGGGAGAAGCTTCCTAGAACTGGTGGCCCTGCGATGGATCGGCCAAAATTCCTTGATATATCTGGCGATACGGTTCCACCTCCCGACGGGCGCGTGGCGATGGCTATGGTACCATCCACTCCAGCCATGACAAACGAATCCGATCCCGGAAGCCTGCTGATTCCCCGAACAATAATTGTTGTATCTGCGGCAAATTGCACCGCCGTTACAGTTCCGGAAAAAGTGGAGACAAAAATTCTTCCACGCTCGCCGCCATAGACAATTACCGAATCGCCAGCAACAAGCGTAAACAGCCTGATATCTTGTGTGATTGTGGACGATACGAGAGAGGCAAGAGTTTCCGGAGGCACTACTATCGGCGAGTAGGCATAGATCAATCCATCCAAACCCGCACTCCCCACCGAAAGGATTCCAACCGTACCGTCATTCGCCAGATCCTTCGCTACTGGTGCGGATAAAGAAGAGAATCCGTTCTGCTGGGCAAACAATCCGGACGCCGGGCCGCCTGCGAGAACTGCACTCCCGTCCACATTCCACGCAAAGAGTTTTCCATTACCGTCAGAAACGGATGGCCCGTGTTGCGATGGAGCGGCCGCCACACTTGTGGTAGCAATGATAAGCTCTTCCGAACCGTCAGCATCAAGGTTAGCGACGCTCAGGGAATGATGTGAAAGGAACATACCGGTAGATTTTGGGAACCCCGGCAACAACTCCACTTGCACATCTCCAATTATTACCCTTGCGCTCATCCGGGGTCCACGTACGCTGAAGTTGTCAATAACAATGTGACTGTTCGCCCCACTGTTGCTGGAACTGTTGGGATGGCTTACTGCGGAAAATTCATTTGTAAAAACAGGCGCCGAATTGGTTTCGAACCAAAAATCCAAAGGCGTGCCTTCCTCGCTTCCGGAACCGGGAGTAAGAAAGCCGTATGCCTGCCCGATATCCTGCGAGCCGTCGGCTTCTTCAACATCCACTCCGCGGCGAAGCGGATCGGCATTGACACCGTTAGCTGACAACCCTGCTTGTATCACACTCTCATCTATATGCCAGATCACCACGCCGCCGTCAAAGAACTCTCCCTGGGTAGTTACTCCCCCCGGTATACTCCAATCGAAATCTTCAACATCAGTCACCACCCCAGAGAGCAGTTCAATGTCAAAGGATTCAAAGCCGGCGGTGTCTCTTGCAAATGTCCGCGAAGTTGTCTGTGAGTTGAATATGGAAGTGATTGTCTGGCCGTTATGCAACGGGTCGCGGTTTCTGTTTTCCAGAAGGTAGTATTCCTGCGCACTGATGGGAACTCGGTACACAGTATCGGAAGTGCTTACGGCGGGGAGTTGTATTGTCTGTTCCCCGGAGCCGAGCGTAATTGGCGAGATCCATCCGAGCCAGTATTTCTCCCAGGCGGATGGTTCCGGCGGGAACGCACCGGAAAAGCTGAAGATCGCCTGGCCATCCATCAATCCAAACCTACCGATACCCGATCGTCCTGTATTCGTATCGAACAAGTCCGGCAGCCCGAGGAAATTCCCGATGGAAGCACAGAGCAGGCCGTTGCTGGTCAGCTCAAGAAGAAAATCCCCCGTCGTTCCGGGAAGCAGGCGGCTCTCGGTTTCCGGCGCTACGATAGAGTTGGAGATATGAAAACTGCCGCCATTGACGGGAATACCTGCATATGTAGATCCGTAGAACTGACGAAACGCATTGAGGCCGATATACAATGAGGGAATATCCAACGGTGTCGGGTCGTATCCGAGCGTTGCAACCAAATCAATATCCCTGCCGGAACCTGCGTGGAATACAACAAAGCAATCGTATGCAGAGAAATCGGGCACCAACCCGAGGGAATCCACAGCGCGCCACGTATCAACTGCAAGGTTCGCCACAGCAATATTCGAGGCATTGCGTGGAGGGCTGTACACTGCCATTTGATTCGGCAGAGTGATTACCTGGTTGACGACAGTACTTTGAACAACCGTCTTTCCTTTGGATACCTTGCGATAGTAGTTTTCAACAAAGGCAAGGTGATCCTGAAAGTACTGCTGGTTATGCGGCGGGGCATCAATAATTGGGTCAGTAGGTGCATTGAGATCAAACCGACCGTTGCCGGAAGTCCGGCTGTCGTTGTCTTCCTGAAACTGAACCATAGCAGCAAGAACGTGTACCGTTTCCGGCACGACAATGAATTGCCGTGGCCCCGAAAACACGTCATCCCGTGAGGCCATCACGGGATGACTCAATTGCTGCCCAAACATGAAACCCGGAAGAAGGAGAAGCAGGGAATATTTTGCCAGCGTCATGTCACCTGTATTGCGTCGGTAGTGTTCTGTTAGTTTAATTCATCGGCCGAATCACTCTCGCCGACACCCCACCCGATCAACAGCGAGAAGCGGATGGTGTCGGAAAGCGGGTGATTCTCCGCGGCGGAAATATAGCTGAAGTCGAAACCGTAAATATCATAACGGATACCCGCGCCGAAGGTCAGGAACTTGCGGTTGCCGAATGACGGGTCTTCATAAAAATATCCGATGCGAAGCGCAATCAGTTTCGGTGCGCCGTACCAGTATTCAAATCCGGTGGACACATTCACCTTTCGCAAACCGCTTCCATCGCCCCATGCACTGAAGATGGCCTTCTGAACAGGATCAGAAGTTCCATCCGGACGCCTGCGCACAAGCAGCCTGCTGAAGTCAAGAGAATATTGCAGCGAGTTGAATTCATCCTCGACAAGTTTGTAGCCGAAACCAACGCGGAGGTTTGTCGGTAAAGGATCGGCCTGCGCAGCATCAATATATGTCACCTTGGGCCCGATATTGGAAAGGTTGAACCCGGCGCTGAATCTCTTTCCGATGTCACCGAGCAACGGCACTTCGAGTTTTAGCGGACGGTACATGGCGGCAATATCAACACTAATGGTATTCGCAATTCCCGTTCCCTGCTCCTGCTCTGTACCAATTGGCGAGAGAGCGCTATGAATGAAGCGGAGGTTCAACCCGAGTCCGAGATCATCAAAGGCCTTTGTGGAATATCCCACAGTCAGTGCAAACTCAAACGCTTTGAATTCCTCAATCACATCGGGGCCTTCCGAGGAGGTTCGTGCAAACTTGCCAAGGTTCAGGTAAGTGAAGCTTCCGCCGAGGGTTCCGCCGATATCATCCAGCCTGATGCGGTAATTCAGATAATCATAGAACAAGTCTGACTGCTGGAACTGGGGAAGCCAGTTTGCGTGGGTGATGCTTAACTCCTGCCCATCAAGAAAAGCAAGTGCTCCGGGATTCCAGTAGATTGCCGAAGCATCGTCCACCGATCCGGTGCCAGATTCCCCGATACCGCTTGCGCGGGAGTTGGGGGAAATCAGCAGAAAGGGAACGGCTGACTCTCCTTGAGCCTGTGTCGTAGACGGCAGGAACAGCGCACAGACCGTTGCCGCCATCATCACCATGGCAATTTTCATACGATTCGTTGGTTTCATGTTTTTCAGCCTCCTCTAGACTACACAAAAATGATGAATTTCAAACTTTATTGCAAACATAGTACCGGTATTGAAGAATATTGCTACCACTCGATAGGTGGATTCACTTGAGTACAGCTAGTTTCCCAAGAACTTCACTCGTGAACCTCCCATCTGTTGTCTTGACTGCTATTTTATAAAGATAGACACCGTTGGCAAGCACATCGCCATCCCGATCCCTGCCATCCCACGGAATTTGAACAAACGGCTCGCCAGATGAAAATGTATCAATAGATTGAATCAACCTTCCGGCAAGAGTATATACTTTAACCGTAACATTGATTGGCGTGAGCTGGTTTTGCCTGAATGTAAACGCTGTAGCGGAGGC
>CAZWIN010000013.1:7728-19355 GCA_964633855.1 uncultured Chitinophagales bacterium | reverse complement strand
TCCTTATTGATGACCTTCATGTATTGATGGATACGCTCCAGATTGAGCAGGCACATGTTTGTGGGTACAGCCTTGGTGGTTACATAGGGCTGGCATATGGGCTGCATTTCCCGAAAAAAATCACCAGCCTGATAATGCATGGAACAAAATTTTACTGGACAACTGCTTCCATCCAAAAAACGGTCGAACATTTTAATGCCGAGCGCATCTCGGAAAAGCTCCCGGCTTGGGCAGAAACCCTTCAAAAGGAACATGCTCATGCCAATGGAGAAGACGGATGGAAACAACTGTTGTCTTCAAGCAGCGCATTCATAGAGGCGATGCCTCGCGAAGGGATCACTGAAACACAACTCGCAGATGTTCGCTTTCCGGTTCTTATTTCGGTTTGTGATGCAGACGAAATGATTCCCGGGACTGAGGCAAACCGATTAGCGTCTGCGATCCCCAAGGCACGGATTCAACTAGCGGAGAATTGTAAACATCCGTTTCAAACCGTGCAAAAACAATCATTCATTAAACACTGTTTGAGTTTTCTTCTTGAGCATACTGACACTTCAGCACCAATCACGAGGCGGGGTTAACATGGGATCCATGACGAGGCGCGACTTTACCCGGCATGTACTGGCGGCTGGTTTTCTTCCTGTAACGACCGGCATCATACAACAAGAGAAATCAGAAACATCACCTTCCTTGCCGGATGCCATCGCGGGATATACGTTGACTCCAGAGGATAAAACCCTTGCAGCCAAGTTTCTTGCTGCGCACGAAAAAGCTATGGCGCCGCTACGCGCTACGGATCTTCCAAATTCGCTGGTGCCTTCATTTGTTTACAGGGTCGAGCCGCCTGCTTCAAAAAGAAAGTCCGGCAATGGTTGACCGCGAGACCCTGTTCGCCCCGGTCGGAGAGCTTTCCAAACTTCTGAAAAGAAAGAAACTCTCCCCCGTGAAACTTGTGGAAGCATACCTTGAACGAATTGAAAAACTCAATCCGAAACTCAACGCGTTTGTTACTCTCACCACCGACCTGGCATTGCAACAGGCACGACAGGCGGAAAAAGAAATCAACGCCGGGCTATACCGCGGGATGCTTCACGGAATCCCATACGGCGCAAAAGACCTTTTCGCCGTCAAGGGCTACCATACAACGTGGGGCGCGAAACCCTACGCTGAGCAAACGTTTGATCACAACGCCACCGTGATTCAAAAGCTGCATGATGCGGGTGCGGTTCTGCTTGGCAAATGTGCAATGAGCGAATTAGCGGGTGGGCCGCCAACCGCCTCCATGACAGGCGCCTGCAGAACACCTTGGGATCTTACGCGCTGGTCTGGAGGGTCATCCAGCGGGTCGGGGTCTTCCGTTGCTGCCGGATTGTGCGCGTTTGCCCTCGGGACTGAAACATGGGGCTCCATCATGACGCCATCATCTTACTGCGGCGTTACAGGGCTCCGGCCAACATCCGGACGCGTAAGCCGTACAGGAGCTATGACGCTTTCATGGACAATGGATAAGGTAGGCGTACTGGGCAGATCTGCTGCTGACTGCGCAACAGTATTCGGCACTATCGCGGGGAAGGATGACTCAGATCCTTCTACGGTGGAAGCCCCTTTCAAACCTTCATTTGCCAAAGCGCGCGAAGGTATTGCCATGCTTCGCATTGGTTTTGTTCGTGAAAACTATGACAAGTGGGGCGAGAAAGAAGTTGGCGAGGCATTCCAAAGAGTATTGGAATCTTTCAGAGAGTTGGGTTTTCAAATACATGAAGTCACATTACCCGATCATCCGTATGAAACGATTGCCGGCACAATCATCACTGCAGAAGAAGCCTCAGCTTTTGAGCCGCTCGTTCGAAGCGGGAACACCGGTGGCATCATTGATCCTGATCGGCGTGGGGAATTACTGGGCGGACAACTGATCACAGCTGTTGATTATTTGCGATGCCAGCGGTTACGGGCCCGCGTTGCGGCCGATTTCAAAAATATTTTTGAACAATACGATATCATCCTCGGGTCAAGCACTTTAACTTGCGCACCTCCGATAGATGCTGATATGAGTGCAATCTTTGCCGGAGGCAATACTATCGAAGCTGCCGAAAACCTTCTCGGACTTCCCGCGGTTTCTCTTCCCTGCGGATTCAATGAGAAACGCCTGCCGATTGGATTGAAAATAATCGGCAAGCCATATATGGAAGCTGACGTTTTACATCTCGCACATGTATATCAATCACTTACCGATTGGCATACAAAGCATCCGAGGATTTAGCAGGGGTGGTGCTTATTGGGATTGATGGAGTAATGGATAGATGGAAAGACATGAAGGTGTTGCAGGTGACAGAGGAAACTCGCCCACCAGGAAAGACAGTGACAAACGAATAGACTGACACACGAGAGAGTCGGTTTTTATTGTTGATGAGCGATTCTACCAAAAAGCTCAAGAGTCCTTCAAACAGACCTTTCAACTGTACAAACCATCCAGAGATTCACTTTTGGGGTAGATATTTATTCAATATTCCATCATTCCATTAGTCCAATACTCCCCGCCAAACAGATGGCGGGCAATCACATATCCATTTATCGTACAGGCACTTCCTATGAAACGCCTCTTTCTTTCCAACACCGACAAAAAGATTGCCGGGCTCTGCGGCGGGCTAGCTGAGTATCTTGAACTCGATTCGACTGTTGTAAGGCTCGTCGCGGTCGTTCTCGGGCTGATCACCGGTGTTATCCCGTTTATCGTCGCATACCTGATTGCCTGGATGATTGTGCCGAGAAAGGCATAAACTTTTTTCCTTCAGCATCACGGCTAAAGCCGACATTGGTTTTGTTATGTACCCCATCATAAATGATGGGGTTTGCATCACGTCAGAAAGTGTGGTTCAGGCAACCATACTCAACTTGATTTTTTTCAGCGTCTTCATTAGATTTCTACCCACTGTAGTCCTAGCCCGCAGCAATATCCTTTTCACAATCGTAGATACAAACCATGTCCATAGCAGTACGTAACCTTACCAAGGTATATGGTGAGCAAAAGGCCATTGACAGCCTTTCCTTTGATGTCAAGACAGGCGAAATTCTCGGCTTCCTAGGCCCCAATGGAGCGGGGAAAACCACAACGATGAAGATCGTTACCTGCTATATGCCTCCAACCAGCGGAAGCGTTGAAGTGGACGGCATGAATATTTTCGACCAGTCGCTTGAAGTCCGAAAAAAAATCGGCTACCTGCCGGAGATGAATCCGCTCTATCTTGATATGAATGTTGTGGATTATCTTGAATACTCGGCGCAGCTCCACGGTGTAAAAAAATCCATGATCCATGGTCGCATCAAGGAGATGGTGCACGTCTGCGGTTTGGAGTCGGTGCGCCATAAAGACATTGGCGAGCTCTCCAAGGGATACCGGCAACGAGTGGGATTGGCACAAGCGATGATCCACGAACCTGACGTGCTTATTCTTGACGAGCCGACAAGCGGGCTTGACCCGAACCAGATTGTAGAGATCAGAAACCTGATCAAACAACTGGGCCGTGCCAAGACCGTTATTCTCTCCACTCACATTCTCTCCGAGGTGACCGCCACCTGTGACCGCGTTCTGATCATCAACGAGGGAAAAATCGTTGCGGACGGCACGCCGGAACAGTTGCAATCCGATTTTCAGGGCGCAGAATCCCTCACGCTCGAATTGAAGGCCACAGGTGACCCGCTTCAACAGATTGCACCGAAGCTCAGAAGCATCCCCGGAACAGCAAGGGTTGACCTTGTTTCACAAAACGGATCAACCTGCCGTTTTACCCTGCACGTTGAGAAAGGCGCGGATGTCAGGGAGGCGGCATTCCGCATGGCAGTCGCCGAAGGATGGGCACTGTTGGAACTGCACCGGAAAGCGACGACCCTTGAAGAGGTATTCCATAAGCTGACAACTGTTTAACGGAAGAAACTCATGAACTCAACCAATATCTTTGCTATTTACAAACGGGAACTGCGCGCGTATTTCAACTCCCCTGTTGCTTACGTGGTTATTGTTGTCTTTCTCGCAATCATCGGCTGGTTTTTCAGCAGCAATCTTTTCCTGAGCAATGTTGCATCCATGTATATCATCTTTGACTCATTCCTCGTCAAGATTCTCTTCATGGTTTTCGCACCTGCAATTACCATGCGGCTTCTGGCGGAGGAAAAAAAATCAGGAACGCTTGAGCTTCTCACAACAAAACCCCTGCGGGATGCGGAGATTGTGCTTGGCAAATTCCTTGCTGCATGGACACTGCTGGCAACAACTCTTCTCCCAACACTTATTTATCTGTTTACGGTCCTTTCGCTTGGCAACCTGGATATCGGGCCGGTGTTGACAGGGTATCTCGGGTTGGTACTTCTCGGCGGCGTGTATATTGCTATCGGTGTACTCGCCTCCAGCCTTACGGAAAACCAGATCATCGCGTTCATTGTCGGCTTCCTTGTTGTGATCGCCTTCTTCATGCTTGACAAAGTGATTATGTACGCTCCGGAAAGTTTCTCATCCGTACTGGAGTTTATTTCCACAGACTATCATTATTCCAGCATCGCGCGGGGTGTCATTGACTCGAGGAACCTGATTTATTTCGGATCTGTGATCGGCTTTACCCTGCTCCTGACAACTGTTTCACTTGAACGACGCAAGTGGTGATCGTATGATGACAAAGAACAGACAATCAACAAAATCACAGGCTCTCACCAGCGTTGGAATTGTCCTGGTAATCCTCATCCTCATCAACATTATCTCCGTGCGTATTTTCGGCAGGCTGGATATGACAGAGCGCGGGCTATTCTCTCTTTCTGAGGCGAGCAAGGAATTGATGCGTTCGCTGGACGATAGGGTTACCGTAAAGGCATATTTTACGGAAGATATGCCAGCCCCTTACAACAACACCCGTCGTGCTTTCCTGGACCAGTTGAATGAATATAAAGCCTATGGGGAGGGGAACCTCCAGTTTGAATTTATTGACCCGACAGGAGAGAAGGGAGAACAGGAAGCACAGCAACACGGTATCGCACCAGTGCAAGTTCAGGTAGTGAACGAGGACAAGTTTGAAGCGAAACGGGCATTCATGGGGGCGGTGTTTCTCTATGAGGACAAAAAGGAAGTCATTCCCGTTGTGCAGAATACTTCCTCTCTTGAATATGATATCAGCACGATTATCAAGCGGCTCACTTCCAAAACAAGAAAAAAGGTGGGTTTCCTTTCAGGCAATGGTGAGCCCGGCTTGAACGAGCTTTCCAACGTTCAGCAGCTCCTGAGCAAACAATATGATGTCATTCCTGTTGACCTTACCGGAGCAAAACAGGTACCTGATGATGTGAGCACATTGATTGTCATGGCGCCAAAAAATTCATTCTCTGAACGGTCGAAATTTCAGATTGATCAGTATATCATGCGGGGTGGAAAGGTTGCGTTCCTGCTGAACAAGGCTGATGGCGATTTGCAGCAACGCGTCGGCAGGATAGTGGAGACCGGACTTGATGACCTTCTGGAAAATTACGGGTTGCGGATCAACGCGGATATGGTCAGGGATGTCCAATGCGCAACTATCAGTCTTGTTCAACAGCAATTCGGTATGCAGATTCAAAGCCAGGTACCTTATCCGTATCTGCCGCTTGTCAGCAATTTCAGCAAGAATAATGCAATGGTAAAGGATTTGCAGGGCATGGTGATGTTCTTTGCCAGCTCGGTGGATACCGCCAAACTTTCAGACAAAGGTCTTTCGGCTGAAGTCTTTATGAAGAGTTCAAAGCGGAGTAGCCGACAACAGGGCCCATATTTCATGCTCGACCCGTTGCAACGTTTCAGCCAGGCGGATTTTGCAGAAACTGAAATCCCGCTGGGAGTAGTAGTTGCGGGAAAATTTAAGAGCTTGTATGCCGGCAAACCCATTCCCCAGGATACTGCTGCGGGCTCCGTACTCCCTCCTGTCTCTGCTTTGACATCCAGCCCGGACAACAGGATTGTGCTTATCGGGGACGGTGATTTTGCACGCGATCAATATCTCGGCGGAAGCCGGGATAACATTACTCTGCTGGCAAATATTGTTGATTACCTGATGGACGATGCAGGCCTGATTACCATCCGGTCGAAAGATGTGAGCATGCCACCTCTCGAACAGGTTGCCGACGGCACCAAGAAGGTGATCAAATACGGAAATATGTTTGTACCGCCTGTTCTTGTCCTGCTGTTCGGGCTCGTACGCTGGCGGATGCGCAAAGCAAGAAAAAAGGCATTGGAACTTCACTGAGAAAATGAAATGAAACGACGTTTGGGATTCCTTCTGGGTTTGATTGGCGCACTGGCAGTGGCTGTATATCTCGTCATGCAGCGTCCAGGCGAGTCTAGTGTCGAGGCATCGGTTGGAAGAAATCTTGTCACCTACGACTCTTCTCTTGTGGACAAGATGGAAATCCGGGCCAAACCGGGGAATGTAGTACTTGAAAAGCAGGCAGGGAAATGGATGGTGGTCGAGCCTGGCCGTTATAAGGCTGACGAGGCTGCTGTGATGTCTGCTGTTGCAAAAGGCGCTTCCCTCACAGTGACCAGCCTTGTCTCATCCAACCCGGCGAAGCAACCGGTGTTTCAGGTTGACTCGTCCGCTACGCTTGTGAAAGTCTTTGAGAAAGGAACCGAACGCGCTGCCTTCCGTGTTGGAAAACCCGGCAGCTCATTTACGGATACTTATGTACGTGTTGAGGGGTCAAATGACGTGTATCTGGCCAACGAAGTATTGACGTATGTATTCGGCAAGCCGGTGAAGGATTGGCGCGACAAGACCATTTTCAAAATGGCAAAAGATGATATCAAAGATGTCAGGTTCCATTACCGTGACACGACGTTTACAATCGCACAACAGGATAGCAATTGGCTGGTAGACGGACTCCCCGCCTCGAAAAACAATATCTCCACATTTACCACTGCACTTTCCAATTTTGTTGCCGATGAGTTTATTGACTCAACCATTTCAGCGCTTCCTCCCCCGGCCTGCACGATTGAAGTCTCCGGTACTCAACTTCGTTTTCATGCAATAGATGCCAACAAGTATCTTGTGCAGAGCTCTGAATCCCCGCAGTGGTTCGAGGTACAGGCATGGCGCGTTTCACAGGTCCTGAAACGGAAGAAGGATTTTATACAAACGGGGATGTAAACAGAAAACTCCTATCTTGTCAAAAAACTCCGGCCGCTCATTTGAGCGGCCGTTTCGTTTTAAGTGATTCTATGTTATGCTACCTGCGCCTTCCACCCCCCTTTTCCGTGGAGTGTTCAGGCTGGCGTTGTTCCGACCTTCTGATTGTGCGTTCCGGATTGGGAGATCGTTGCGATTCACGTTGTGCACGCTGATCCGTAATTCCTGCATCTCTCCTGTTCTGCCCAGGTTGTTGTCGCTCGGGCCGTGCATCACGCTGCTCACGGGAAGGAGGATTTCCTGATCGATTGATTTCGCGTCCATATCCATCACGCTTTCGCTGATTGTTGTCAACTGCTTTGCGGTCATTCTCTTTCCCGCCTCCAAGCCCGGAGGCTTCCCGCTCCCGTTCGTGAAGTCGTGCCGCAGTATGATCAACGTCCAACCTGATACGTCGATCTGCTTCCCTGATCTTTACGGGGCGTTCAATAGTTGCTTCACGCTCTTCGATTTTGGGCCGATACGCTTCAATACGATCCCGGCTCCCCTGTCGAACCACTCGCTCATGGCGATTATCGGCATCCACAATATCCACACGTTCAAGTCTTGTTTTGCCGCGCCGTTCTACATAATCGCGCCCGGGGCCGCTGCTGACAATTCTCCCGCCCGTATATCTGACATTTCCGGCGGAACGCGTTCTGCCGATATACCGGGTGTTCTGCTCAGTTCTGTAAACATAGCGATGTATCTCAGAGCTTCCGACATAACGGCAATCCACAAACGACCACCAGAAGCCGGGCGTCACCCAATGGGTGTGGTATCGAATACCAACGTTTACACTAAAAACAGCATATGGGCCCAGCGGGGCCCAGCCAACACAATCGCCCCCATAGCGCCACTCAACCCATGCAGGCGCCCATTCGTTTCCGGGAATCCACAGCCACCCGTAAAAATCATCATAGAACCAACGACCGTAATGGTAAGTTGCCCATCCCCACGGTTCATCCGATACCCAATACCATCCGTCGCTTGTCCACGCCCAGCGACCGACGGTGTAAGGACGCCATCCTTCATACATGCCAACCGGGCGCCAAGCATAGATATCCGCATGAACATTAATCCACTCACCATGGGCATCAAGCGAATTGTAGAAAACCCCGTATGAAACACCTGCATTTGCATGTGGCGGGTAAGCATTGGCGGCAGAGAGCATCAAGACGGACATCAGAAACAGCAAGACAGGTTTTCCCATATTCCCTCCTCCAACTATTGAACAGTACGATGAAGGAAGTGCAACACGCGTGCCAGTTCAGAACTTCACAGAAAAGAACAGCTGGGATAACTGGAAAAAGACAGGCGTCTATTTTCCTATTCAGGCGGATAGTTTTGGCGACAGGGATTTACGACTGTGATTGAAGCAAAAAGGCCAGAACGCCTTTTTGAACGTGAAGGCGGTTCTCCGCCTGTTGGAGAACGATAGATTGTTTCCCGTCAAGCACTTCGCGTGTGATTTCCTCGCCCCTTTTTGCAGGAAGGCGATGCATCACCAAACAATCCGGCTTGGCATGACGGAGTAGCGCTGTATTCACCTGATATGTCCGGAACACCAGCTGTGTCGGCACTTGGTGAGTTGTCGCGTCCGACGCGGGCCAGAGGTCGGTGTAGATCACGTCAGCACCCTCCACAGCTTTCACAGGATCCAGGAGAATCTCGATTTTGCTTTTTCCGGCAGACTGGGCTTGTTCAAGAATCTGGGAATGGGGTTCATGACCGGCGGGCACAGCTGCCACAAAATGGATGGGAAACTTCTCCGCAAGTTCAAGCCACGAATTCACGATGTTATTTCCTGTTCCAACAAACACAATTTTTCTCTCCGGCGAAAACCGCTTGAGTTCCCGCAGGGTAAACACGTCCGCGAGCAACTGGCAGGGATGCACAAGGTCAGTCATGGCGTTTATTACAGGAATAGAAGCGCTCTCGGCAAGCTGCACAAGAGTGGAGTGTTTTGTCGTACGCGCAACGATGATCTGATTATACCGCGAAAGGACGGTAGCAATATCATGTACCGATTCACGGGTGGCAATACCGATGGTTTCCTGCTGAAGAAAAATGGGATGGCCGCCAAGTTGCGCTATGCCAACTTCAAACGATACTCTGGTTCGTAGCGATTCCTTTTCAAAGATGAGCGCTACACTCTTTTGGTCAAGAGGCCGGAAATTAGAAGTCCCGCCACGTTTGATACTTTCGGCAAGGTCGAGGATTGTTGTGAGATCTGCCTGTGTCCAGACAGAGAATGACGTCAGGTCGCGTTTCATTTGGCCGCCAATCATATGAGTACATACAGCAATGGAAATAGAGATTTGAAGAACAGAGCCAGACGCGTGTTTTGCAGCAGACTAAAACGTAAGAACTTTCCTTGCAGCTTCAACAACATCTGTTTCCTGGACAAGGATGGCCTGTTCGAGTATCCGGGCAAAAGGCACAGGCGTATCTTTTGATGCAAGGCGGGAAACCGGCGCATCAAGATACGTGAATGCCTCCTCACCAATGGTACTGGCAATTTCTCCCCCAAACCCGCCGGTGAGTTTATCTTCATGAACAACGAGTGCCCTGCCTGTTTTCTTCACACTTGCCAGCACTGTTTCTTTGTCCCACGGTGCAAGGGAGCGGAGATCGATCACTTCAATGTTATGCCCTTCATCAGAGAGCTTCTGTGCCGCACGCAGCGACCAATGCACGGTCGTGCCGTAGGAAATAATAGAGAGGTCTGTTCCTTCGCGGCGAACGCGTGCCTTTCCAAACGGAACATAGAAATTCGCTCCGGGGTTCGGAGACTTGACAAAGAACTGGTTGTAGAGAAATTTCGGCTCCAGGAAAAAAGTCACACCACGGTTTCTCATGCCGGCGCGGAGAAGGCCTACCGCATCATCGGCAAATGCGGGAACAACAACCCGCAACCCGGGAAGCGACGTAAAGACAGCTTCCAGATTCTGAGAGTGATATAATCCACCGCCAATATATCCACCCGAGGCAAGCCTCACGACAATATTCGGTGCAAATTGCCCGTTGGTGCGATAGTAATCGTGGGAACATTCAATAAGCTGTTCCATCGCCGGCCAGAAATAGTCGGCAAATTGCGCTCCTTCTATGACAACACATATGTCCTTCCGGTATCGCGCAAAACCGTTCGCTGTGCCGACAATGAAGTCCTCGGCAATCGGCGCATTGAATACGCGACCGGGGCCAAATTCCTGCTGCATCCCTTTTGTGACATTGAATACCCCGCCCTTCTCCTTTGATGCAACATCCTGCCCCCAGAGAAACGTATGGGGATTCTTTCTGAACTCCGCTTTCAGCGTTTCATTGATCGCCTCACGTAGTGTCAACTGGTTGTCCATCGGAGGTTTTGCAGGGAGCTCGGTTGTGACATCAGCAGGCACAACCTCCTCGGGGACGACAAACAACGTTGCGGTCCTGGGATCCGGATCAGGGGAAGCCTCTACACGGGCTGCCGCTTCATCTAGTTCCTTCTGATTTTTGTCCTCTATCTCAACAAGTTCGGCTTCAGAAAAAACCTCTTTTTTGACAAGGTATTCCCTGAAACGGCGTAATGGGTCACGCAGGCGCGCCTGATCAACCTCCTCCTTCGAACGATACAGATCCTGCCGGTCGGAATTGCTGTGCGAATTGATCCGGACACAATCCGCATGCAATATCACCGGGCCATCACCAGTCCGGATGTAATCCAACGCTTCCTGCATTCCACGCCAGGAGTCAAACACATTGGTCCCGTCGCATTTGACAATCTTCAGGTTCAACAAACCGGAAAAATTGTCGGCTACACATGGATTGACCGAGCCTTCCCGAATGGGAACGGAGATACCATATTTGTTATTCTGAATGACAAAGATGACGGGGAGTTTTTCCCTTGCGGCGCCTGCAACAGCCTCGAATACGTATCCTTCGGAAGATGACGAGTCACCGAAACTTGCAAACGCGATTTCATCTCCATCATACCTCTTGATCGCGCGGGCAACACCGGCAGCATGCAATGCATGGTTCGCTGTTGCGGATGAAACATTCTGGATACGGATAGACGGCTTCGCAACGTGGTTGCTCATGTGCCGCCCACCGGAAGCAACGTCTCCTGCTTTGGAAATCCCATTCATAATGATTTCCTCCGCAGTCAAACCTGCGGCCAAGCCAGTGAGAAGGTCACGATAATAAGGGAAGAGGAAATCTTTATTTTGCCTGAAGGAAAGGCCCAGTATGAGCTGAATGCCATCGTGGCCGACAAACGAGGAGTGATATGACCAGCCTTTTCCTTGTTTGACATAAGTATCGGCCTTTTGATCCAGCAACCTCCCAAGGTGCATCAACTGGTACCAACGGTTCAGTGTGTTCTTATGAACTGTTATTCCAAGGTCATCAAGACCGATATCGGAAGTCTTTGCGTCGGGTGGGGTAACAACACTACCTTCTGCCGCCATC
>CAZWIN010000013.1:0-7718 GCA_964633855.1 uncultured Chitinophagales bacterium | reverse complement strand
GTTTCCTTTTGACTGAGGATCGTTTTTGAATGAACAACGTATGAAATATAGCCCGTTTCGTTATTACAATCAATTGGTGTAAGGCAAATGGGGGCTGCCAGCACGCCAAGGCATAGTTGTGGAAGTTCCAATGCTATCAGATGATTTCTGCTGCGGTACTTTCCATCCAGCCGACCTTTCCGTCAGCCAGACGCACTTTGACCCACTGATTGACGTGGTCTGTGATTTGCACCTTGACTCCTGCATGAAGAACAAATGCATCAGAGCTATTAGCATCAGGCGAGTTCTTGATTGTGGTAATACCCGAAACAACAACCGCAATGTCAGTACGTTCAAGGTCGGAGTGCTTCGCAACCGCCAGCGCAGTGATACCCACGCAGAGGATTCCGAAAAGAAGCGTCCCCATGAATGCCAGCCTTCTGAGCTTGAATGAAGGAGCCAAAACAAATCCGCTGAGCGAAGTCAGGGCAAGAGCAAACGCACAGTAAGCAAACCATGTTAACCCATCAAGAGAGAAGGCCCCTTTGAACTCATCCCAGTACTCCCAGAGAAAAAGCCGCGGCACTGGTTCAATTTTATCCGTGATCATGAGGTTCGCCATTTTCAGGTTATGAAGCACATCGTCGTCACCGGGAATGCGTTTCAAGGCCCGCTCATAATTCAGTATTGCTTTTGCCACGTTGCCCGTCTTGTACCACGCATTTCCGAGATTGTAGTACAACTCTCCACTCTCATATCCCCTGGCAAACACTTCCTCGTAAAGACCTTTTGCCTCTGCGTATTTCCCTTTTTGATATGCCTCATTTGCCTGCTGGAATAGTTGTTCAGCATCTTGCGCACGACAAAGGCCGGAGCAAAGAATCAGTAGGACAAGAACAATATTTACTAATCGGGTCATGATTTCAGCGTCCGCTCCAGTTCCACAATCACACGCTTCGCTTCATCATACGCCTTTTGCATTGCACCTGTCTCCAGGCTTGTCGGCGCAAAGCGCGCCATTTCACACGATTCAAGCAGTGCTTTCAATTGCGACAACACCTCACCGGGAACTGATCGCCCTGCCAATTGTGTCGTGGCTCCTTCAATAGACATTTCCGCAGGCGGGATGTTGAGTTTGTCGCCGAGATATTTCCACATCGCTCGGGCAACTTCGGAATAGAATTTCAACTTCTGATCACTTCCTGTGCTTGTTTGAAGCATTTGCTCCGCTGACTTCAATCCTTTTTGTGCAATCTTTAATGCCTTCCGGTTCCTGAAGCCAACTTCATCCGCCATCACTGCCTGTCGTTGCCGTCCATAGACAAATGCGCCCGCAAATCCTGCAACCGGCAAAAGAAGCAATACAATAAACAGAGTGCTTGAGAATACGTGATTCCCCTTCGCAACCAGACGAGAGTCCGTAATTTTGATAAAGCGAATGTCCTGATTCAAAAGCTGGACATCCTCCTTCAGGCCTCCCGAAACGAGTGGAGGTAACTGGGCAGCTCCCTGTTCAACATTCAATTCAATGGAAGAAGAAGTGAGTGTAACATAGTCCTTTTTCCCTACATCAAAGTAGGAAAACGTCACCGGCTTAATATTCTTCCTGCCCGGATACCGAGGAATCAACAAATACTCGAATGTCTTTGAGCCGGAAATCTTCTCCTGCTGACGGCTGATATTATCCGATACCTTCGGGGTATATTGCTCAAAGTCGGTCGGCAGTTCAACAACCGGAGATTCAAGGATTTTGATATTGCCAGTCCCTGCAATGACTATTTTCAGGGAGATAGGTTCATTTGTTTTTGTGGTTTGTTTATCCACTTTTGTGTTCATCGTAAACCTGCCGACCGCGCCCTTGAATGAAGCGGGCGCGCCCGGGGGAAGTGGGTCAACCTTCACCTTGATGGGATCACTCTTCACTTCATAGTTCACGTTCTGGCCGAAAGGGTCGCGGAAAAATGCATCAAACGGATCCAGTGAGCGGCGTGATTGTATCTGGACGACCGTCTGAACTTCAATAGGGCTGATCTCCAGGGTACCGGACTGTGTCGGGAACAATGCCATACGCCGGATGACTCCCACGCGGTATTGCTTTCCGTTCACCGTTTCGTTTGCCAACGAGATGTTCTTCGGATTCTCAATATCTTCGCTCCAGAAACCGCTGAGCGTGGGATTCTTGGCAATGGAATAATTGGCTACTGAAACACGCGTGTAAAGCTTGAATGTGAGGTTGATCTGTTCACCCTGAAGGACACGTGATTTGTCCACAACGGCCCGCAGGAAAAGATTATCACCAATTTGGCGGCCTATGTCATCCGCCTGATTGTTTGCTTGCGGTTGTGGCCGGGCCGAGCCCTTTACCACTTCAATCGTGAGCGGCTGGGTCTTATAGATTTTACCGGATGCTTCAATCGAAGCCGAGCCGATGGTGAACTTCCCCATTTCCTTTGGCTGAAGGATGTAGCTATAGGTAATGGAGGAAGAAACGACACCATTGACGAATTGCATGTTCGATGATTGATTAGGGCCTCCCATTATGTGGAATTTGCCCAGATCGGGCAACTGAAGGTTTTTCCCGCCTCCCATGCCTGCATTGCCGAGGACAAACGAAAGTGTAAATTGCTCTCCGAGGCCCACCTGGTTCCGATCCACAACTGCCTCGAAGGTCGCATCCTGTGCAACCAGTGGCATCCGAAGCAGGAGAACCAGCGCGTAGAACAGAAAATGTGTTACCATACGAGGCATGCTACCAATCCCTGTCGGTCTTTGAGCGCACAGCCTGGCGGACGCGAAGTTTCTTCTGGACATCCTTCTCGTTGTTTTTCAAAACATCAAGTATGCGCTGCGCATCGGCTTTGGACATGCGTTTCTCTTGCTGGGGTTGCGGTTGCTTGCCTTGCTGTTCTTGCTCTTGCTGCTGTTGTTGATCTTGTTGCCGCTGCTTGTCCTTTTGCTGATCCTTGTTGTTTTGCTTTTCCTGATTCTGATCCTTCTTATCCTGCTGATCCTTGTTTTTATCCTGCTTGTCGTTTTTCTTTTGCTCTTGCTGCTGTTGTTTCAACTTCTCCAAAGCATACGAAAGATTGTACTTTGCATCCTGATCTGAAGGGTTCATTTTCAATGATTGGGCATAGGATTGAACGGCCTCTTGATAACGTTGTCCCTGCATATGCGCATTACCCATATTGTAATAGGCGTATGCCTTGGTATCCTTGTCCTCAGCCTTCACGGCGGCCTGTTCAAATTCCTTTATGGACTCTTCCGACTTCCCCTGTTTGTAGAGAGAGTTTCCAAGATTGAAGTGGCCCTGGACAAGGCCCTGCTCCTTTTCCAGCGCCTTCCTGTAGTTGACTTCGGCATCGGCAAATTTTTGGCTGTCATACAAATTATTTCCGCCATTCACTAAAGAGCGGATGGATTGCCCGGACGCTGAAGCCATTCCAAGAATGGCTGTCACAATGATCAAACACAATACTCTCATACCTCCACCTCCTCCGGCTTTCGCAAAGGATTCCACTTTGCAAGCCACTGAATTCTCTTCTCTGAAATCAACAACTCCAATATCAGCAAAATAATTCCTGCCGCTATGAGCAATTGAAACCTGTCCTCATAGTCGGTGAATTGCCTGACACCCAACTCGCGTTTTTGCAGAGAATTGATGGATTTATATATCTCATTCAGCTCATCCTGCGCATTGGTGCCGCGGAAGTATTTGCCATTCCCCATGCTTGCGATCCGCTCCAAAGACGCTTCGTCAAGTTTCGTCACGACAACGCTTCCCGAACGATCACGTTTGAAGTCCACCTGCTGGCCCGCGCCGTTGTAGATCGGAATGGGCGATCCGGTGGGAGAGCCCATCCCGACGGTGTACAGCAACACTCCTTTCTTTGCAGCCTCTTCCGCTGCATCAAACGCTTCTCCTTCGGTATTTTCACCATCGGTAATGATAACGAGCACCTTGGTGGAGGGTTCTTTGAAATCAAACGATTCAAGAGCACGTTGAATTGCAGCACCGATATTCGTACCGGGAGTTGGCACTGCATCAACATCAACAACGTCGAGGAAGAGATTTGCAGCGCTGTAATCTGTTGTTAATGGAAACTGCGTATATGCCTCTCCTGCAAAGACGATCATCCCGAGACGATCACCGCCAAGGCGTGCGATCAGGTTACGAATCTCAAACTTTGCCTTCTCCAGCCGGTTTGGTTTGATGTCTTCCGCCTTCATACTTAACGACACGTCCAGCGCGATAAAAATATCAATCCCTTCCTGTTTCACTTCTTCAAGCCTGGTGCCAATCTGAGGATTCGCCAGCCCGACAACAAGAACCGCATACGCCACGAGGAAGATCCCGAATTTCACAAGCCGCTTCGATTTTCCTGCCCCCTCTGTAAGACGCTCGATAATACGTAAGCTGCCAAACTGGGCAAGGGCTTTCCTTCTCGCCCTGCTTAACAGCAAATACAGAAGTACAAACGCCGGGAGCAGCGCCAGTAAATACAAATACTCTTCATGTGCAAAACGTATCATGCTACGGAAGCTTCCTCAGGAATGTACCGGAGAGAACAAATTCCAGCACCAACGCGACAAGGGCAAGCCCTACCCAACCGTAAAACAGTTGCGCATAGGATTTGTATGCTTTTATTTCGATCCTCGTCTTCTCCATTTCATCAATCTCTTCATAGATCTGCTTCAGGGATTTGTTGTTGGTTGCCCTGAAATATTGTCCGTTCGTGAGCTCAGCAACTTTCTGAAGCATTTTCTCATCTATTTCAACGGGGACATTCTGATATCTGACGCCAAACGGCGTCTGCACGGGATAAGGCGCCATCCCCATGGTGCCGACACCAATCGTGTACACACGGATGCCGAATGTTTGGGCGATCTGGGTGGCAGTCAGAGGATCAATTTCGCCGCGGTTGTTGATACCATCCGTCAGCAGAATCATCACCTTGCTTTTTGCTTTGCTATCCTTCAGCCGGTTAACTCCCTGGGCAAGCCCCATACCGATCGCGGTTCCATCTTCCACCATACCGGGTTTGATCTGGGTAAGAAGATTTTTCAGCACGCGATAATCCAGTGTCATAGGACACTGTGTGAAACTCTCTCCCGCAAAAATCACCAGGCCGATTCTGTCGTTTTGCCTCGCTTCGACAAATTGTTGTGCAACTTTTTTTGCTGCTTCAATTCTGTTGGGTTGAAAATCCTCTGCAAGCATACTTCCGGAAATATCGAGAACAAGCACGATATCAATTCCTTCTGTATAGACATTCTCTCCACTTGAGGTTGTTTGCGGACGCGCGAACCCGACAATGAGCAGCGCGATGACCAGCATTCTGAGAATGAATGGCACATACCGCAGCCGCTCTTTCACGGTTGGCTTGATTCCGGTAAACGGCTGCAGCGTGGAATATCGCATGTCCACAGTATGCACACGATGCCGGCGGATATACCAGAACACCAGTGCCGGAATAACGAGCAACGCCCACAAATATTCCGGGTTGGCAAAAGACGTATTACTTGTCCACATTTGCCTGCTCCGGTTGTGCCTGAACTGACGGTGTTACCACATTGCCTTGTTTTGTTTTATCAACAATATCATATGCAACAGCCAGCAACTTTTCGTGATCTGAAATCCCCGGTTCCATCTTGGCGAATTTCACCAGATCCGAAAGGCGGAGCATCTCTTCCGTTTCAGAAAGCACAGGCCCGGCATGCGGATGCGTTCGCAACGACCCCATGATTTCATCGGTGGTTTGTTCCAGTGCCATGATGCGATAACGGTTCTCAAAATAGCGCCTGACGATATCCGTCGTCTCCGAGTAATACTGCTTGATCAGGCCCTGCTGCCAGAGCTTTTTCTCTTTGAGAACAGCAAGCTCTTCCAGAGCAAGCACATGCGCGGGCTTTGACGGTGGCACATACACTTCAACCGGTTGTGTGGCCTGCTTTTTCTTCCAATACTTATATGCAAAATACCCGCCAAGAATGAGCGCCGCCAATATTCCGGCGTATAGCGCAATCTCGGCAAGGGTCAGGGAGATTGAAAGCGGCGGTTTGACGTCCTTGAATTCTTTTGCTGTATCTACTTCCACTGTATGGATAACAAGCGCCAGAGGTTTGGTGGACACAGTGTAATACGTGGTATCGTTGGGCAATTTATACCCGAAGAGAACAGGCGGGAGTTCAGCCTTGCCGGAGTCGTAGCGGGCAACAACAAGATCTCCCCTCGTCTCTCCCGGATGTGTCGTATCAAGCATCGGGCGCTCGATCACCGTGAAGCCGCCGAGCGTATCTCCCAACAGGGGAAGAAACCGCATGCCCGCAGGATGTTTCAGTCCGATATGTACGGTAATCCAGTCACCGACCAGAAAGTCGGTGGAATCCACGCTCGCAGATGCAGTCACACTTTGTCCATAAGCACAGATGGCAAACAGCACCCACAAGGCAACAAGGGTGGACATGTGTTTTAGCCGGATCACAGTCTGCGCTCGCGTAACTTGAAGAAATCAACGATCGGTTTTATGTACGGGCGGTCAATACGGATGGGGATGGAATCCACCTTGCTTCGGATAAAAAGGTTCTTCCGGTCCGCGCCCTTCTTTTTCCAGTACTGCGCAAATCCATCACGCACATTCCGGTCCCCGGTATCAACCCATCGTTCTGAATTTGATTCAGCATCGCGTATCTTCATCAATCCGATTGCCGGAAGCGCTTCTTCACGCGGATCCGATATTTCCACTGCAATAACATCGTGCCTCTTGCTGATGATCTTGAGGATCTTGTCATACCCCTCGTCAATAAAATCGGAGATAAGAAACGCTATGGTGCGTTTTTTATGAACATGATTGAAGTACTCCAGCGCCTGGCGGATATTGGTGCTTGTCCCTGCAGGCTCGAAGGAAATAAGTTCGCGGATAATCCGAAGAATATGGGCACGGCCTTTTTTGGGGGGGACAAATTTTTCAATTCTGTCGGTAAACAGAATCAGGCCCACCTTGTCATTGTTTTTGATGGCGGAAAATGCCAGCACCGCGCATATTTCTGTTGCTACTTCGTTCTTGAGCTGCTGCGCTGTACCGAAGTTGCCCGACCGGCTGAAATCAACGAGCAGCATTACGGTGAGTTCGCGCTCTTCTTCAAATATCTTGACGAAAGGATGATTGAACCGAGCGGAAACATTCCAGTCTATCGTGCGGATGTCATCGCCAAACTGGTATTCGCGGACTTCGGAAAACTCCATGCCGCGCCCTTTGAACACGCTATGGTATTCACCCGAGAAAATCTGGTTTACCATACCGCGTGTCTTTATTTCTACTTGTCTGACTTTCTTGAGAAGTTCCCGCGTATCCATGTCTGCTACCAAGACGCGAAGACACAAAGGAAATTCAGATCTTCCTTTGTGCCTTCAAAGTTTCGCTGTAAGAAATTATGGCACTTCAATTTTGTTCAGCACTTCCTGCACAACCTGCTCCGAAGAGACTTCCTCGGCTTCGGCCTCATAGGTCACAGCGATGCGGTGCCTCAGCACATCTAAACTCACTGCCCGCACATCCTCCGGAATAACATAGCCGCGCCGCTTGATAAAGGCATACGCCTTTGCTCCAAGGGCAAGGTTAATGGTTGCACGTGGCGACGCTCCATAGCTGATCAGTTGCGCCAGGTTTCCAAGGTTGTACTGTTTCGGCGAGCGGGTGGCATAGACAATATCAAGAATATATTTCTCGATTTTTTCA
>CAZWIN010000012.1:0-19479 GCA_964633855.1 uncultured Chitinophagales bacterium | reverse complement strand
CTTCATCACACCCATCACCGGAACCCGGAAACATCAGAGGACATTGTTCTGAAAACCACAATTGGTAATGGGTATCTTTGTGATGAGCGCGTGAGTTATCCAGGGGTTTGTTTTTACCCATAGAATCATCCTTTTGAACTATGGGTGGTTGCCTGCAATTGCGGAGATTCGGCCTGCATTTTCTTTCGTCCTGTCATCAATCGTTCAATCAGTATTGTTGCCGAGATAACATACAAGAGGTGTCCTTTTCTCATTAGTCCGCCGTCTTTGTTTTGCAGCGTCGCCACCACTGCATCTGATGGCATAGCAATGTACAATCCCACGATGATTGCTGCGGTGTAGACAATCCGAACAGGGTTGGCGTGAATTTTTGAGTACAAGCCTGACACACCCACGGGGAAAGCTTGTCTTGTGGTGTTTCCGCCCCGGAGAAACGATGTTGCAAGATGGATACAACTGAAAATAAAGCAGTATGGTTTTACAAGGCCTGCGAGAACGGATCCAATCGGCCCCAAGCACATCCACGAAAGGATGGGGGTGACTTGACCGAGTTCCAGGGAAAGTAACATTGGATAAAAAGAGATCAGCCCCAACGTCTTACCAAGCCAGTTGTTCGGCAGGTTTCTAATAATACCCATCCAAGCTAATAACGAAAGAAAATAGAAGACCCCGAAGGCCCAATGGAGAGAAAGAACAGTAAAGGGCTTGAACACATACAGCACATAGTCCTTATAAAGCCAATCTCCTTGCTGAATGCCCTGGGCCCAGTAGTAATAGATTGGAAAATCGTACCCGAGTTGGCGGATTCTATCAAGCGAGTGCGGGAACCAGGCGGCAGCTATGAGCGTGGCCAAGCCGATCAACCAAAGTTTGTAAGTCTGCATATTGCGCATCATTTCCAGTGCCTTGGCGGAATCCATCATACTCTTGTTCGCTTACAAACCACTCCGTTGAAGATCGGTTTTTCGCCCGACAATGATCAGGGATTGTCCTATCGGCGGGCCACAAAGTTTCTCCGCCATCCTGAAGATTGGAACCAGTTTGTCATATAAGCGGAGCTGAGCAGGAGGAAGGGTTTTTACCTTGCGAATGCGGGCGTTCAGAAACCAGCCCGGGATGCCGAACATATTCATCCATTCGATATTGCGGATGACAAAACCCGCAGCCCGGAATTTTTCCAGAAGTTCTGCTTTAGTATAGCGCCGATAGTGAAGGAGGTATTCATCGAGGGAGCCATACAGCCACATGAAGGCTGGAACGAGCAGAACGAGGTTACCACCCGGGACAAGAAGCTCAAACATATTTCTAAGCGCCGCCCTATCATCTTTGATGTGCTCGAGAACATTGGAGCAAACGACGGTATCAATAGCGAACGGCTTGAATGTGCCAGCAACGTTATCCATAAAATCCGCTTTGAAAGACTTGAAGTTCGGGAGATGACCAAACTTTTTGTTCACCGTGGCAAGATGTGCATCTTCTATATCTGTTGCAACAACAAGATCGCGGTCAATAAAGAACTGTGTCAGGTTGCCTATCCCGGAGCCAACCTCAAGCACGCGCCGCCCAACATACGGGTCGAAGTGTTCGTACATCCACGCATTAAAATTATCCATCCCCTCGATGGCTTCAAGGGTTTGCGGCCCGGTATCCATGGAGCATCCTTAGTCTTGAGCAAACACTAAAAATATTCAACGCCCGCAGATTCCACAACAAGGATTTCTATGCTCAGAACACTGAATATTTTACAATACACCACATTGCACGAACACCGTCCTTCCAGCCGACCTTCTTCCCCTGCGAATAGTCGCGCCCGCTGTAGGAGATGCCAACCTCGTAGACACGGCAGCCAAGCCGCGCGACCTTTGCCGTAATCTCCGGCTCGAAACCGAAGCGGTTTTCCTGAATGGTAATATTTTTCAGAACATCGGAGCGGAACATTTTGTAGCAGGTCTCCATATCGCTCAGGTTCAGGTTGGTGAACATATTGGAAAGTGTCGTCAGCGCCTTGTTGCCGAGCGAGTGCCAGTAAAAGAGGACGCGGCGTTCTTCACTGCTGAGAAAACGTGAGCCGTAGACCACATCCGCACGGCCGTCCATAATCGGCTTTGCGAGCTTGTGGAATTCCTGCGGATTGTACTCGAGATCGGCATCCTGCACAATGACAAGCTCGCCGGTCGCAGCGGCGAATCCGGTGCGGAGCGCAGCTCCCTTTCCCCGGTTTGTGTCGTGGTAAATCACCCGGATGTCCTTCGCTTCGCGCTCAATACGCTGCAGAATATCGCGCGTGCCATCCTTTGAACAATCATCAACGATGATCATCTCCTTGTCGAATTCTACCTCGCGGACACGTCGTACGATGTCTTCGATAGTGGTTCGCTCATTATACGCGGGGATGACAACGGAGAGCTTCACAAAGGCCTATGGCAACAGTTCATAGTTTGAAAAGTGCGGAAAAATACGAAGAATCCGGTTGATTTCCAACGGTTCCGGCTTTACTTACCTGCTATGGAATGCTCAAATTCGATTACCATCTTCCTGACAACCGATTCCCACGCATAGTTTTTCACAATGATTTTACGGCACCGGTTGGCAAAATCAGAGGCCATGTTTCTATTTCGCATGAAGCGGATTATTGAAGCGGCAAATCCCTGGGAATCGTTGGCAATCAAAATATTGGAATTGTCTAGCCCTTCAATGCCTTCGGCTCCACGCGATGTCGATACAACCGGTATTTCAAAGCTCGCGGCATGCAGGATCTTTGTCTTTATTCCCCCCCCGATCCTTATGGGGGCAACAAACACGCCTGCAGTATTCAAATACCGGTCGATGTCTTTAACGAAACCCAGAACCTTGATGCCGGGATGTTTTGCCGCGGCAGCAAGAAGAGAGCCGGAAGGGTTCTTTCCGGCAAGATATAGTACAGATTCAGGAATTTCCTTTGCAACGATGGGAAATATCTCTTCGCACAACCACTGTGCCGCGTCTGCGTTTGAATAAAGATCAAGCGTGCCGATAAAGAGCATGGTAAAGGGTATGCGTGTTGAATACCCGACGACTTTTTCCGGCACTTCAATGCCCCGCGGGTTGCAGGAGACGTGTGAAATGCCGCTGAGACGTTTCAGCAACAACGCATCCTGCTCGGTGAACGTCAGGATGTGGCCGAATTCCCGCGCCAGCCCTGTTTCGTAGCGATGCCAGCGGCAGAACTCGATGTAGTTGAGAAATTTCCGGAACGGGTGTGTTGCTGTTTTATATCTCCGGTAGGAGGGGCGGAACACGACATCGTGAGCCCGAAGAAACGTTTTCCCGCTACAGACATGACGCACATATTGTCCCATCTGTGCGAACTCGATTTGCACAACGTCGAATTTTCGGTCGGTTGTCAGTCGCTCCACCAGCGTCGCCATACTCCGGTTTTTGTATTTGGCTACCATGTACGGCTGCCAGAGGAAAACGCTGAGTATGAGTTTCCAGGAGCGGTTGAGAAGCAGGTACGCGTCTATGAGCAAGTTTTTCCTGTCCCGTTTCAGCCGATCGACTGTATGGATGGTGATGGGAAGAGCGCGCACGTCCTGCAACAGGCGCTGCTCATGCTGGTCTGCAAATGTCGCGAGTGATACCGTGTGTGAGCGGGAAAGATATTTTACAAGCCCGTACACATACTCACCGCCGCCGTGTCCGCTGTGCGGGTGCGGGACGTATGGGGAAATAATCAGGATGTTCATGGAAACATGCAGGGGAGTTGCGCCGGCGTCACGAGAGCGTGACCTTTGCCGCCTCTTCCTGCACCATCGCAAAGATCCGCTCTGCAGGAATGGTGTTCATACAGTTGACCTGTTGATCACACACAGGGCGATAGTAGCAGCGGCACTCCATCGTCTCCGATACGACTTTTCGTACACGCCCGTAGGTTTCGATTTCCGGCGCGGAGGTGGGGCCAAAGATGGCGATCACTTTTTTTTGCAATGCGGTTGCAGCATGCAGGGCGAGCGTATCCCCTGTGACGACCACGTCGCTGATGTTCAGCAGTGCAAAGAACTGCCGGAGGGATTGTTCCGTGTCGGCGATAACCACGCGCTGCGTATGACCTTTTGCCAGCTCAACATTGCGCTCGCGTTCCAGCCCGGCTCCATAGAGTACAACCTGGTAGGGGGTTTCGTCAAGAATTCTCCGGATAAGGGAGCGATATCCTTCAAACGTCCACTTTTTCATTTCCCAGCGTGATCCCGCGCCGGTGTTCAACCCGATTACCGGAATGCCGCCGGATATCCCGTGCTTGCGGCGGAAGCTGTCCGCCTCGAGCAGCTCGTTTTCCGTAAGTGTCACCTGGATTTCGAATTGTGAAGGCCTCAACCTGCAGACCTCAAGCATCAGTTGCTGGTATGACCGTGTATTGCGCCGCTTAACGTCGTCGAACGCGCCCATTTCCAGCCATGTTTCCGCTTCGCGGTTCCAGCAGAAAACTTTTCCGTGTTCATTCACGCCGTATCCGAGCTTTGTCACAGCACCTGCATACGAGGCGAGCGAAGCACTTTTTGCCGCTGCATCAAGGTTGATAAGAAGGTCAAACTTTTCAATGGCAAGCGCAGCGGTACATTCCGTCGAGTCGTATACGAGCACCCTATCCACGAACGTATTGGCGTGGAAGATGGGTGTGGATTCCCTCAGGGTCACCCATGTAATATGGCTGTCGGGATAGCGCTCCTTCAACCCGGGGAGAATACAGGTAGTCCGCAGCACATCGCCAACAGCATCCAGCTTGATGATGAGAATGCGATGACCCACAGGCTCGAATTGTGTGCAGGCATCGCAATGGATCCCGTGATTTTTGTGCGGAAGGCAAGGGCGGTCACCGGGGAAATGCCGGCAGTCTGGTCTGAGGATCATAGGATTGAGAGAATTCTGACGTCAAAGATACACAATTTATTCCTCAAAGAACACACATCCTGTTGATAACGATAGTATCAAAAGGTAAGAAACGGCCGGAATTAAAAAAGCCCGTCACCTACGTTGATGACAGGCCAAGTAAAGCCATTTTTTTGTTAGCGCAGAAGAAGAAGTTTCTTTGTAGCACTAAACCCCTGAGCAGACATTTTATAAAAGTATACACCACTGGTAACATTGTCCGCATCCCAGGTAATTCTATAGAATCCCGGTTGCTTGAATCCATCAACAATTCGCGATACCGATCGACCAAGAGGGTCAAATATCTCCAAAACAACATGAGCAGGTCTTGCAATAGAAAACTCTATAGTTGTAGCCGGGTTAAAGGGGTTTGGGTAGTTTTGCCCAAGGGAAAACTCTTCGGGCTTTTCTTGGTTACCTGACAGACCAGTGAGAACAACAGATGCCTCCGGTGAAGCAGAGCCTTGATTTCCGTGAACATCAGTAGCTGCAACTCGATAGAAAACGGCATTTGAAGCAGGTAAGGCATGATCTACAAAAGTACTGTCTGCTGTTGTTGCGAGGAAAGTTGCGTTACCGGGAACAAATCCACCCGTTGTTGATCGATAGATGGAGAAGCTTTCCACATCTTGATCGGAACGATCTTTGGGCCAGACCAACCGGACAGACGATGCTCCATTGGATGTTGCTGCCAGGCTCGGTATCCAAGCGGGAGGGAGGTTATCAACCGAATAGCCACTATCTATATTAGAATCATAGAAAATATTTGGATCGTTGGTTTGCGCAGAAACCAAAAAATAATGACGGCCATTACTTTGGGCTGATGAGTCGAATAATGTATGCGCAGTAAATGAGTATGAAGCAAAACGATGCGCAGGTTGCGTGCCTATCAACTCCCAATCAAAAAGAGTTCCATTTAAGCTTACCAGACGACTTACTTTGTTCGTTGGTCCAGCGCATGTACTTGGGATCCCGTGAATAGGAATTGCTCTCCAGATAGAATAGGAGCTCAGCGAAGACACGTTTGTGTCCAGGGAAGAGCGCAGCCACCTCAAGGTTACCCTTCCGCCCTGGTCATGGCGTACATCCCTCACGCTAAGTAAATGCGGTCGGGGTTGCAAAATCACCCCGCCACCAATTTCATTCATTGGCTGTTCGGTTCCACCAACAACTAAAATCTTATCTCCGGGCAGCAATGTGGCGGTATGTGCCGTTCGTTCATGTGACATACTCGGAAAAGCTTGCCACGACTGAGTTGCCGGATCGAATACCCGGCAATCTGTGAACGAAGTCTCAAAATAGTAGAATGATGCAGACCCCCCCGTAATCAAAACCCTTCCATTCGAAAGTAGGGTGGAGGTATGCAGCCAACGAATACCGGGGAGGTTTGCAAGGGTTGTCCAGAGGCCGGTTGCCGGGTTGTAAATCTCGACACCGGCATTAGCATATGTGTCAACATTGCTAAGCCCGCCAGTCACAAGCACATTTCCATTCTGTAGCTTTGTGATACCGTGGTATCTCCTTGGTGTCACCATGCTACCAGTAAGCGACCACGTTCCGTTCACAGGATCAAATATTTCGCACGTCTGGTGATCTCCACCGCCGGTAACGAGCACCCTTCCATTGTTCAGGACCACAAGCTCGGGGTCAAAACGCGGGTAGAGCATTGGGTTGGCAAAGGTCCATGTCCCGAGAGAGGGATTATATAGTTCACATGATGACAGCCAAGCCAGATTCTGGTTACGTCCACCAACAGCAAGGACATTTCCATTTGGCAATAGCACGATTCGATGTCCGGTGCGGGGTACTGAGAAGCTGCCGGTTATAGTCCACACACCTGTTGTCGGATTGTAGATTTCACAAGTTCCCAATATCTCAAAGCCGTCATACCCCCCCGTAACCAAGACCTTGCCGTCTGGCAGTTTTACGCTTTGGATGTATTGTCTTGCGTAATTCATTGTTCCCGCAGGAGTCCAAGTATTAGAGACCGGGTCAAATATTTCACAGGTTGCCAACGCGGTAAAAGGACTTGACACCGTTCCCCCGGCAACAAGCACTTTGCCGTTATCGAGTTTGGTGCTGCTATGAAAATATCTGGTAGTAGACATCGTGCCCGCTGAAACCCAAACAATTTCCTGTGCAGAAGCTGTAAACATCCAGAAGACTAAAGAGAGACAAATAGCCGATGCGTTTGAAGTGTACATAGGCACCTCCTTTGATGGGGATGTTAGGGAAGGAACAGTGTCGCGGCAAATACTACGAACTTTACAAATAAAGTGTTTTTTATTCACTTGCAAACCAGTTTTCACAGTTATCCGACTGTATGCGTACCCGATTGAGCCCGATTAGCTGCGCCTACACAGCAGATTTATCATTGGGTTTTTATCACAGTACTCAAAAATGGAGCTGATACTAATCTCTGGAATAAGGGTATTTGAGTGTTCATCCATTCCCGAAAAGTGAAAGCCTAAAGAACCAAGGTCATCAAGAAATTGTTTTGGAGACCCGCCGGCCTTTTGAATCATATCAGGGCAAAATTCACACAGGACTTTTATTTCATTATTGCTTTCAAGGGTCTTTCTCATCCCACGAAGCGCAAAAGGTTCAAAACCCTCGATGTCCATCTTAATGACATCAACCCGCATCGGATGAGCATGCAGATAATCATCCAGAGTAGTGACTTGGACATCCACTTGCATGTCTCCCGATCCCACAGCATACATTCTATGACAAAGAGAATTGGTCTTATCAACATACAGCTTCATTGTGCTTATCTTGTCCGCAACCGCCGCTTGCACAGCGGTGATATTTTGGAAGTTGTTGAGCCGGATATTTTTTTGAAGAAGTTCAAAATTGACGGGCTCCGGCTCGAAAGCTACAACCTTCCCCTTTGGACCCACCCTTTTTGCCGCGATTACAGCATAGTAGCCCAAATTTGCCCCTATATCCACAACATTACTACCCTCTTTCAATAATCCCTGCAGGACTTCTGACTCAAGGTGTTCGTACTCCTGTCCAAACAACAGCCACATAAAACCCGGAAGAACATTACCAGACCCAGAGTCTATTTGCAATTTTACACCCTTTGTCTCAACAACTACTGCTTTTTGGGGTCGCACGCGCAAGTAAATCCAGTCTCGCAAATCGCGGAGTATTTTGATTTTCCCCAGTCCGCTTCCTTGAAGAGAAATGTGGGCGGACTTAAAAATGGAAAAAAGGACATCCTTCATAGAGAACTCATTGTTGTTAATGTTTAAGTTATATCCGTCCGAATATTTCAGAATTACTTGCCGATCCGAGACAGTAAAAAGAACCAAATATCTTTTACACGTGCAACCGTACTCGCAAACCGAATACCGGCATAGCGCCTCATGTAGTAACCGAAAAGAAGCATTTGAAGAGCCGATGCAAGGACATAAGCAAGTGCCGCCCCTACAATTCCAAATGCAGGAATAAGTGCCAGGTATAAGACCCAAGAACCAATCAAGACAATTATGCTCAGCCAAAAAATCAATCTGACTTTGGCGAGTCCCATGAGAAAATTTGAAGCAACTGCTGCAGTTGGAATAAGAACAGCCACAACTGCGAATACCCTCAAGAGAGTCGCCGCATCGGGGTAGCGATCACCGTAAATGAGAGAAACCAGCGAGGGCGAAAAGCAAAGGAATGCTCCGAATACCGGCAACATTGACAGGGTTGTGAAGGCCAACGCTTTTTCCAGGAGCTTGTTCAGAGTGAGTGATTCTCCCGTAGCCGAGAGTTTTGATGTGGCAGGGAAGACAAACATCTGTACGACCTGGGCGACCATATCATAAATTCGGACAAAGATCTTAGCCGAATTATAGACAGCCACCCGTGTAGGCCCAGCAAAGGCGGACAAAATAAACGAATCCGATTTCATAAATAGCATACTGCTTAATATTGTTACAATCGAGTATTTTCCGTAATCCCACATCCGCTTCATCTCGTCGCGATGCGGACGGAGATTGAACTTCAGCATCGGCCATGCAAGCCAAATCCCCACCAGCGATGAGACGGAGAGGGAGATCACGTTGATGATCAGCAGATCGTGGGCGGTATTGAACATGTGGAGTTTTGAAAACAGATAGATCAATGCCGGGGCAACAAGGAAATGTGCGGCGTCGATCCAGAATACCTGTTGTACCCTGAAACGCGTTTGCAACAACGCCAGCGTGAAATTTCGGATAAAATTTGCCACAAGCATTGCAACAACAAATATCATCAATCCTTCCAGAGAAGGGGCATTCAACAAGGAGGCGAGCGGAGATTGTACCGCGACAATAAGCAGTGATGACACAACGATGAATGCAAGGTTGAGCAACAGGGCTGCGCCAATTGTATCGCGCTGTTCAGCCCGTTCTTCCGCGGCAAACTTGAGCAGGGGATGAAGGGCAAAAGCGGCCGCGAGGTTGGAGAGAATCAGGAAGATTTCTTGTATCAGGACGAAGCTTCCAAATTCCTCCTCCGGCAACACACGGATGACGAGCACAACGTAACTCACTCCGTACACAACAGGAAGAGCTTTGTCTGCTATTCCCCAGAGTCCTTTGCCAAGATGTTTGCCGAATTCCAAACTGACTTCCTCAAATTTTTACAATCGGGTCACAAGATACAGAAGAGCTGATGCAACAAGCAATCGTTCATTGTTCCAACGCCGGCATAGTCAGGGCGCATTCTTTTGCGCCCGCGACGCGGAAAGAACATATTTCACCGCGGCAATCCCGTTCACAACAACATTCATCCACGGGAACACCAGCCAGTGATACCACGATGCATAGCGTGCAAAGAACCGGAAATTGCTGATGAACTTGTTTCTCATTTTGTAACCCGAAAGGTGTCCGCCACTGCTGACGGAAACTTTGTGCCAGATGACCGCCTTGGGCTCATACATGATGCTGTAGCCCGCTCGGCGGACACGCATTGACCAATCGGCATCTTCTCCATATATAAAGAAGGATTCGTCCAGCACACCGGCCTTTTCCACCACTTCACGGGTGGTCAGCACGCAGCATCCGGTAGCGTAGTCCACCTCTTTTGCATCATCATATTGGCCATGATCCTCTTCACGGATACCGGTATGCTTCATCGTTCCGGTCCACATTGAGATCCTTCCACCGGCAAACCAAATTCTCTTCGGATCCCGTTCGTAGTAGATCTTTGGCGCGGCCATGCCAATGTTGCTGCCAGCCTGCATACGAGCGACAAGATGCGAAAGAAAATCGGGAGCAACCGTGGTATCATTGTTCAGAAGCAGGATCATATCGGCGCTGTTCTCCAGCGCATAACGTATCCCTGCGTTGTTTCCTCCGGCAAAACGGAGATTCTCCGTCATTTCCAATACGATTACCTTCGGAAAACCTGCCCTGATAGCATTAACAGAGCCGTCGGAGGAAGCATTGTCAACAACAACGGTACAGTGGTGAGGATAATTGAGCTTCTTCAGCGATTCGAGACACTCGAGCGTTACAGCCCTTCCGTTCCAGTTCACCAGAATAATATAGACAAGCGGCTCCCGTTTCACCGCCGCGCTTTCACAAGAACGTCAACAATTCTTGCCGCCGCCTTGCCATCGCCAAAGGGGTTTTCCTTTTGTGCCATTGTTGTATAGGCATTTCTGTCGGAAAGCAGCCGCTGCGTTTCGCGGACAATTGCATCGATGTCTGTGCCGACGAGTTTTGCCGTACCCGCTTCAATTGCTTCCGGGCGTTCGGTCGTGTGCCGGAGAACAAGCACAGGTTTTCCCAGCGCCGGAGCCTCTTCCTGCAAACCGCCCGAGTCGGTCAGGACAAGATAACACTTGCCAAGAAGTTGAATGAGGAGTGTGTACTCCAACGGCTCAACGAGATGAACGCGGGGAGTATTGTTCAGGAGTTTGTATGCGGCCTCTTTCACGGAGGGATTCGGATGCACGGGATAGACGAGCTCCACATCGGGGTTCTCGAACACAATCCGGCGGCATGCCTCAAGAATATTTGTGAGGGGCCGGCCGAAATTCTCCCTTCTATGCGCTGTCAGAAGTACGACGCGACGCTTCGAAAAATCAATCGCATCGAGCGGCGGGGCTGAAAAAGAACCATCGGACCGGGCAATCGCCAGCAGTGCATCAATAACAGTATTGCCGGTGACGAGAATGGTTGCCTCATCAATGCCTTCCAGAAGGAGATTCTTTTTCGATTGCAGCGTCGGAGCGAAATGATAATCGGCAACCCGTGTTATGAGTTGACGGTTAATTTCTTCCGGATAGGGGTTGTGTTTATCGCGGGTTCGCAGACCGGCTTCGACATGTCCGACAGGAATATCAAGATAGAACGCGGCCAGGCCGGCAGCAAACGATGATGTGGTATCCCCCTGCACGAGTACAATATCAGGATGCTCTTGGACAAGCAGTGCCTTGATTTTCTCCAACACTGCCGTGGTGGTATGGAATAGATCCTGGTCCGGTTCCATGATGTTCAAGTCATGGTGCGGTGTAATGTTGAGGCTCCGCAACGTCAGGTCCAGCATATCACGATGCTGGCCGGTGACGATGATGGTGTGGGCGATATTCCGTCGTTGCAACTCCCGGATGATGGGAGCCATCTTGATTGCTTCAGGCCGGGTGCCGAATACGATAGCTATCTTCATGGGTGTGCCGGATCACTGTCTGGCGAGAAGATACACGACGCCCGTGCACAACACCTCGCCGAGAACCGGGACGTTTGCTACGGGGCCCGCGGGAATGGGTTTTAACCCAAACCGTATGTGGTTAGGGCTGATGATGTATGCCTCCTTGCCGACGATCCTCATTGTGTTGCGGGCTGCGATCTCTTCAAACTTCTTCATTCCCATTTTCAGGCGCCCGAGCTTTGTCACCTCGCTGATGACGTATGCATCTTCGCCCTGTAAGCGCGGTACAATTGCAGACAGCATGAACGGAACAAGATGGAAGAACGGGAGCTTTGCGAATGAAGCTTTCAGGTGTTGTTGGTGTGCGCCATACGCGGAATAATAGGGCGGGAAAGTGATGAGTAAACGCCCTTGCGGTTTCAGGTATAATTTCAGCTTCTGCATCATTTCGTCTTTGCGGTCGAGATGCTCAAAAACGTCGTGCAAGACAACCAGGTCATATCCTTCTTCTGCTGAAGCGGGCTGTTCGCGTGCGTAAATATCGGCGGTAGAAAAGGGGATGGCACGTTCACCTTTGAGTGCATCTGCTTCCGCGACAAGCCGCGGATTGACATCGTAGCCGATGCACTTCACGCCCAGATCATACATTGCGCATACTCCGCCGCCGCTTCCGCAGCCAACATCGAGCATCGAGGCGCCCTGTAAACGTACGCCCCATGATTCGAGTAGCGGCGCCATGTGTCCGCTGGCGACGTCGTATTGGTATTGCCAGTAGGTGCGGGTATATTCGGCGATTGCCGTCAACAGTTTCTCACTTTCTTTTTCGTGCGACAACAAGCACTTCGTCACCAAGGCCCATCTTCCACAACAGTGCAAGAACCGGGGTGAGGATGAACGTCAGCGCTTCGGTAATTTTTTCGGTGATGAAGAAAATGTTCATGCGTCCGGTCATGCTGCGTGCGGACTGAAATTCGTATGCCGCCTTCTGCACGGACTGCTTCATCCGGTTGAATAACCCCAGTCGGTACACCACTCCCTGAATCAGCAACAGAAGGATGTTCTTTGCCGGCCCACGTCCCGTTTCGACATAGAGGATTTCAAAGCCGCTTTTTTCCAGGAGACGCGGAAGCGTTGTGCGGGAATACAGTATTAAGTGATCGGGAGGCGAAAGCCATCCCCAACTTTGTCCCGTGGCTTTGGCGCTCAGGCTTTCGATATTGGGTGTTGCCAATGCGATGATGCCGCCATCAACGAGCTTTGTTCCCACTTGCCGCAGAAATTCCTCCGGTGTTGCGATATGCTCGATGACGTGCCAGAGCGTTGCAACATTGTAAAAGCCGCCGGGTGCGGCGGCGAGGGACTCGAACACAGGAAGCCGGAAACGTGACTGCGTAAGAATGCGTGCGTCATTCAAGGGCTCCACGCCCTGCACTTTCCACCCATTCAGCTTGGCGTTTTGTATGAAGTGGCCGTATGCGCACCCGACATCAAGCAAGCTTGCGGGAGCGCTGAAACGTTCGACCACCTTGAGGTTATGCGTCTTCCGCCGGGGTGGGTCGGCAAGGGGAACGCTGAATGAGTATCTGTACTGATTATACGTTTCCTTGTAATACTGGTCGAGTTGTGCTTGGGAAGGCGGCGGATCTACCTTCACTAATCCGCAGGAAGTACAGCTGAAGAGATCAAATCCCCCTTTATTGCAGAGAAGGGTGTGCGATGTACCGCCACAGACCAGGCAGGGCGTGTTCATTATTGCGCAAGCTCCATGATGGCATCCGTGAGCGCCTGCCAGGTGTATTTTTTTTTCTCTCCCTGCACGTGTGCGATAAACTCCTGTTCCTTGTTCTCCGAATAGAATTTCATTATGGCGTCTGCAAGTGCGGCGGCATCATTGGGTGGAACGAGAATACCCGTTTTGCCATCCACTACCACCTCGCCAAGCCCCCCGACGTTGGTTGCAATCACCGGCTTGTTGAAGTTGTAGGCAATTTGCGCTATACCACTTTGCGTGGCGGAGATGTATGGAAGCACGGCCGCATCGGCGGCGGAAAAGTATGCCCCAACCATGTCGTTCGCTACATAGTCCGCATTAATTGTCACACATCCCCCGAGGTGCAATCGCTGAAGCTGTTCACGGTACTTTTGTTCGTCATCATAAAACTCGCCGATAACGAGCAGGTGCACATCAAGCCTGTTTTTAAGCAGCGCCATCGCTTCCAGCATAATGTGCAAGCCCTTGTATGCGCGAATATAGCCGAAGAACAACAGGACACGCTTATGCGCAATGCCAAGCAACTCCCGTGCCTTCTGTTTGTCCACCGCCTCCCCGAAAATATTATAGACGGGATGAGCGGCCTTTCTGTATTTTGCTCCGGGCCAGAAGGTTAGGAGGTCTTTTTCTACCGCATCGGATTGAACGATGAATCCGTCCACGGGCTTGAAGGCATAGCGTGTGAACGCCCTGTCTCCGGGCCTCTTCTCATGCGGAATCACATTATCACAGATAAACACCGCCCTGGTTTTCCCATTGCGTTTTGCTCTCCGGACAATGGTGCCGAAGCATGGGCCGAAGAAAGGGATCCAGTACTTGAAGATAACGAGGTCGGGCATTCTTCTGCAAATCTCATCGCCGACCCGCAGCCAGTTCAGCGGGTTGATGGAATCCACCAGCTCTTCGCTCGGGACGCGTGCAAGCTCGCCCTCCGTTTCCTTCTGTGTCTTGCCCGGGAACAATAGAGAAGGATACTGGCGCGTAAATGTGATGATCTGAACGTTGTGATGTTTTGACAATTCATGAAAGAGCAACGCATTGTAATGGGAAATTCCGCCGCGCAGAGGATATGCTGTGCCGACAATGATGATGTTCATGCTTTTCTTGCCAGACAGAGAAGGGAGAGTCCGAACGGCAACGACATATAGGGCACCACTCGTCGTTCCAGCCGGAAGATGCGATCCAGCAATCTGTTGATTGGCGCCGGAGGAATCACAAACTCCGCTTGATCCTGAACATTCATTACCCCGGCAAGCAACCGTCTTGCAACTGCGATTGGAAAGAGAAGAGTGTTGAAATATGTACTATGGACAATGTTGAAGCCGGCGGCGATCACCAGCATTTCCAGCTCATTTCTTGTGTAGCGGCGTTTGTGGTGGTTTACTTCGTCGTGCCTGCTCCACATCCAGCGGTATGCGGGCACCGTGATTACTATGTATCCATCGTCGGTTAGCCGCTCGTATGCATCCCGAAGAAGCTGATTATCATCTTCAACGTGCTCAACAACGTCAAAAAAGGTAATGATGTTCATTTGTTCCGTCACCGGGTGGTCGGCAAGTATGCCGACCTGGACATTGTGCAAGCCCCGTTTCCTGCAAAACTCAACAGCTTCAGGTGACGGTTCAATGCCGCGCGCATTGAATTGTTGTGTTAGCTCTTCAAGGAGCGCTCCCGTCCCGCATCCGACATCAAGAAGCCTTGTGTGCGACGACGAGGGAATGTGCCTTTTCATGAAATCCAAGACAATGGTCTGGCGTGCGGTAAACCACCAGTGTTTCTTTTCTATTGCATAGAATGTGGGGTAAAGAAAACTCTCCATGCCTAAAGCCCCAGCATTTCACGAACAATATACAGCGGCCTCTGTTTTACTTCTTCATAGATCCTGCTAATGTATTCCCCAATAATGCCCATCGTAAACAAGATGATTCCGCCCAGAAACATGACGACCACAATGGTAGATGCCCAGCCCGCAATCGCAATTTGGTGAACGATCTTTTCGTAGATCACAAACAATCCCCCGATCATCGCCAGAAGGGACATGGCAAATCCGATATACACAGCAATGCGCAACGGCGCCGTCGAAAGCGAAAAAATACCATCATAGGCGAGCCCAAAAAGTTTGGCGATAGTATATTTTGGAGCGCCGGCATAACGGCCATCGCGTTCGTATGCCACCCCTACTTGGCGGAAACCGACCCAACTTCTTAGCCCGCGGACAAACCGCTTACGCTCCGGTAACGACCGTATGGATGCGACCACACGCCTATCCATCAGACAGAAATCTCCGGAGTCCAACGGAATTTCTATTGAGGAGATTTTGCTGAGCAATCTGTAGAATATCGCATACGCCGCGCGTTTAAAGATATTTTCTTTGCGTTTTGTGCGAATGGCGTATACAACTTCATACCCCTCTTTCCACTTGGCAATGAAGGAAGCAAGGATCTCCGGAGGATCCTGCAAATCGCCGTCCATAATAACAACAGCATCGCCCGTTGCATAGTCCATTCCGGCGCTTATGGCAATTTGATGGCCGAAGTTCCTTGAGAATCTGATTATCTTGAACCGCGGATCCTTTTTATGAATTCCATGCATGAGCTCGAAGGATTTGTCGGTGCTGCCATCATCCACCAGGATCACTTCGAACGGTTGATCAAACGAGGCCAGGGCGGCATTCAGCCTTGACTGCAACACTGGCAGGGTTTCTTCTTCGTTGAATATTGGAATGACAATCGAGTACATCGGGCCCTTATGCGTGCTTGAGGACGGCAAACATTTGAGAGGTTTTTGCAAACGGCTTCCGCAGAAGATCGAAAGAGGCAAATCCGGCCGCGAGCAAAGGAAATAGCGGATGATACATTGCCGGGCGCTCTCTTGTAATTGATATCATGTTCCGTTTCTGGAGCCAATACAACATACTTACCGTCCAGAATGGTGCGCCTTGAGTGTAATCAAGGTGAGTCACATGCAGACCACTTTTCATGGCCACAGAAGCGAGACTTTCTTTTGTAAAGATCACCCAGTGCCGAGGGCAATGGTATCCGCCCCAATTTGTATGGCGAAAAATGCGCGCATCCAAACTCTCGAAATTCGGAGTCTTAATCAAAATGCATCCGTCAGGGGAGAGCATTGCGGCAGCACTACGAAGAACGTTGGCGGGATTCTCCACGTGCTCTATCAGGTTCAACATCAGGATGAAATCGAATTTTCTTTCGGGCCGGAAATCCTCTATTCTCCCCTGAAAGTACTCGTGGCCGTTTTGTTTTGCAAGCTCCGCAGCAGCAGGGTCGAAATCCACCACCTGAGAGAATGTTACCCTTGAGTCAGCCTGCCGCACGACGTTCAATTCCCACCCGGACCCACCGCCAATATCAAGAATACTCAACTCCCTGCCAGGAATGGTTTTCAGAATATCCTGAAACGTCTTTCGGTCCAACAGGCCCTTGATTGTGTTAACAAGCGATTTTTTCGGAATGATAAACGAATAATAATTGGACGGATAGATTTCGTTTAGCCGATCTCCCGGCACGGGATCAATAAACAGTACGTTACATTCTTTGCAGCGATAAAATGAAAATCGGTCTTCTGACGTAAGATATTCAACATCCTTTGCCGTAGCCCAGAATTCAACACTTCCTTTTGATGTGCAAACAAGGCAATCAGGAAAAGTCACCCGCAAATTACGTCCATGCAGATTGTTCATACCGGAGAATTGAAGAGCCGGACGAATGTTCTCACATAGGTTGTCTGCCTGCTTTTCAGTGCGGGTGCGAGAGAGGTGGTCATGAGGTATTCTTCAAGATCTTTAAGCCGTGTGTAGGATACCTGTGGATCCCAATGGTGAAGCAGGTGGCGATTGAAGCCGGCGCCGCCCAAGGTATCCGCAATAATTCCATCGCCGAACAAACGGTTGATAACACCATGGGCAACCAGGTGGTAATCAATATCCTTGCGAGCATGCTCATCTCTGTGTTCCAGCACCTGTCGTACAGAGGCAAAGAAGGGAAAGACAATCAACATGCCGAGCATCCATGAGGCGGCGAGAGCGTACTCTGTTGAGAGTATGCCACCAACAACAATAGCGCCGTTCAGGAGAGCTCCTATGATGAACTGCTTCCCGATCATAGATTGTTTGTGCTGGTGATTTTTCGCCCTGAGATTTTTTTCCCGCTTTGTCAGAACGGTCAGTACTTTGATACCAAGCAATGATTCAACGATGAACCGCGTATCAAGAGGGTCAAAGTACGTTTGCTCAGTGTCCATGGTTGTGCCGATGTAACGGTGATGATCCCAGTGAATGGGACGATAATTGGCGATATCCTGGCCAACAATTGCCCCAATAAAGATATTTGCGAGACGATCACTTGTTTCCCGATCAGTTGCAAGGTTGTAGTGAGCCGCTTCATGGAAAAACAGTTGGATAAATGCTATCGTGTAGCCGAAGATAACCCCTCCAAGCACCACGGTAATTACCCCACCCCACCATGTGCCCGGTGAGATCCACAGTATCGCCGATCCAGTAAGGAGCAAGACAAAATATGCGCACAAAATATGGAGCCATACCAAGGCGAATTTTGGCGTCAACGTGCGGCGAAATTCCTTATAGCTCAACCCCGAGGGGTCTTGCAGGGATTCCTTGGTTACCGAGGACAATTCTGGTGGAATAGCGTAATCCATAATGCTCAAGGGATGAAACCAACAAAGAATAGTTGTTTCGATTGATTCTATATCACGCCTGTCCCGGCAACGAAACACTAAACTGTTACAAGGGGGGAGGACAACGCTGTCGTTTCAGGGATGTTGCATTACAGTAAAAAATTAACCAATTCTTCACAGAAAAGCAATGTAACGCGCTGAAAGATAAAGAGTTATGCGGAGGGTGACGGAGAACGTCTCTTCTTAAAGATGCCCATTCCAATTCCAAAGACACAAATCATTAAAGCACCCAAAGTTATATTTCGCCCAAGGAAAAACGACTCCGGGGCAAAGCGGAACTCTACCGTATGTTTCCCTTTGTTAACGAAAAGGCCGCGAAGATTGTAATCTGTGCGGAATATTTCGGTTTCGATATTATCCACGTATGCTTTCCAACCGCTAAAATATACCTCGCTGAGAACAAGAAGCCCGTCGGCAGAGGTTTCAACGTCAAGGACGAGAGAATTCTGTTTGTAGCCGGTAATTGTAGATGTCCATCTCGGTTGAGCTTCGGGGCGGCGTAATATGTTGCCCGGTTCTTTTTCAAGCACAGCCGTCGTCCGGTAATCGAAAGAGCTTTCATTCAGTATGGTTTTAAGGTCTGCTTCGTTTCGCGCAACGCGGTAATCGTAGACAAAAAAGCTGCGTGGCATGTACGTATCCCGCCGTTGAAGAGTAAGAGACCTTTTGTCGTCGGTAAGAACGGTCTGATATTTCACATTCAGCAGGTCATACGTTTTATTCTTGTCTTCAAAAGGGGCAAAGATTCGCTCAAGGGCGAGCGGGCTGTATCCTTCGAGAGAGAAGAAGCGGTTCATCATTGCCTGGTTCCGGTCGAGGAGGAGTCCGTATTCATTTCTGGTATTCGTACGGAAGAACTCCTTTTCGCTTTCCCGTTTGAGAAATTGTGTCACGTTCTCTCCACTTTTGAAATACGAAGATGGGTTCACGGTGGAGTTGTTCTGTGTTCCGCCGAATACAAGAAGATCCAGATAAAGAAGCCCGACGAGTGCGATACCAATCCACCGGCCTGAATATTTCCCGGTCACGGTAACATACAGCAGTGTTCCCGACAAAAGAAACATGAGGGCGGAAACATTCACCTCTGTCTTGATCTTCTCGAATAGCGTGGGATCGGTCATGAAGTCAAATATTCCGGAGAGCGATCCGCTGATTATCGAAAGCCAGAGCGCACCCACTATGGCGAGCATAATGATAAGTGTCCGCTTCCAGTGTTGCTGCAGCTTGGAACCATCCTGGCTCAGCAGGTGATTCACCGTAAATGCAGCAAGAACGGAAACCCCCATACTCATAAACACTGCCATTCTGCCCGGGCAGCGAAACTTGGAGAAGCCGGGTATGTAATCGTAAAAGAACTTTTGCAGGAAAAAATTGCTTCCCTCGCCAAAGAGCACAGCAAATACCGAGAAACAGGCAAAAAAAGGAATGAGTTTGTTTTTTTTCCACAAGAAGAGACTCATCAC
>CAZWIN010000011.1:0-19918 GCA_964633855.1 uncultured Chitinophagales bacterium | reverse complement strand
TTTCTTTTCAAATACTTTTTGGAATTTTTCCAGTTTCGGCGCTATCACAAACATACAGTAGGGCTGGGCCTTGTTGTTATTGTAGTAGTCCTGATGATAGTTTTCAGCCTTGTAAAATTCCTTGAAAGGAACAATCTCGGTGACAACCGGCGAGCTCCATACCTTTGACTTGTTGAGCTCCTCCCTGTACTTTTCTGCAAGAGCCCGTTGATCATCATTATGATAGAATATTGCCGACCGGTATTGCGTACCGATATCGTTTCCCTGCCGGTTGAGTGTTGTCGGATCATGTGTTGACCAGAACGCCTTGAGCAACTCATCATAACTGATTTTGGAGGGATCATACACAATCTGTGCAACTTCGGCATGTCCGGTTTTTCCACTGCACACCTGTTCGTACGTGGGGTTCGGAACATTCCCTCCGGCATAGCCTGAAGTTACAGAAACAACACCGTCCAGCCTTTGAAATATGGCTTCAACACACCAGAAGCATCCCGCACCGAAGGTTGCAGTTTCCAATCCCTTTGCCTCCATATCGCTCTTCCGTTGATTATCATTGGTTGTTTGGTTTTTTGCCTGCTGTGTGCATGATACAAGGGCCATGAGCGCCGTAGTAATAATTACCAAGCCTGCTTTTTTATTCATTTTGTCGCCCCTCCATTCCTGTGCAGTTATTCATATAGTCTTATACGATAACAATATGAAATGAGATTGGTTCCCGGGTAGAGCAATGAGAGGGAGTATCAACAATTTCTCCAACTGGTTGCATTGACAGACAAGAAAGCCTCCGTGCTGCAATGACGGAGGCTTTCTGCTCAACTCTTGAGAACCGGCCTATTGCTCGTTTGTATGTCCCCAGTTTTCCGGCGAACGCCAGAGGCTTGAGAGAATCAGCTCTCTCATGAAGGTGAATTCGCGGGGAAGTTTGTCATACAGTTTGGAAAACATCTCTTCGTGGGAGAGGATTTCCTGCTTCCAGGATTCGCTGTTGACGGACATGAGTTTGTTGAACTTCTCCTCGGTCATTGATTCAAGCCCGTCCCATGTCAGGTCGGAGTAGCGTGGCATCCAGCCGAGCGGGCTTTCGATTCCGTATCCCCGGCCGTGGACGCGATCGAGGATCCATTTCAACACTCTCATATTTTCCCCGAAACCGGGCCACATGAACTTGCCGTTTTCATCCTTGCGAAACCAGTTCACGCCGAAGATGCGCGGGGGATTGGGGAGATTTCTGCCGAACTGCAGCCAGTGATTAAAATAGTCCGCCATATGATAGCCGGCAAACGGCAGCATTGCCATCGGGTCGCGACGCACTGTTCCAACCTGTCCGGTTGCCGCCGCTGTTGTTTCGGAACCCATGGTTGCCGCGAGATAGACGCCGAAATTCCAATTGACTGCCTGATACACGAGCGGGACAGTTGAGCTTCTTCTTCCGCCGAAGACCAGTGCGCTGATAGGTACACCGGCCGGATTTTCCCATTCGGGATCAATCACCGGATTCTGGTGGGCGGGTGCTGTGAAGCGTGCATTGGGATGGGCGGCGGGCTTTCCGCTGTCGGGAGTCCATGCCTGTCCGCGCCAGTCGGTAAGCTTTGCCGGTGGCGTATCGGTCATCCCTTCCCACCAAACATCGCCGTCTTCCGTGAGGGCGACATTGGTGAAGATGGTGTTCTTCTTAATGCTTGCCATAGCATTTGGGTTCGACTTCTCCGAGGTTCCGGGGGCAACGCCAAAATATCCTGCCTCCGGGTTTATTGCATACAGCTTTCCATCTTTCCCGGGTTTGATCCACGCGATATCATCACCAATGGTGGTGACTTTGTATCCCGCCAGTGGTTTCGGCGGAATGAGCATCGCAAAATTTGTCTTGCCGCAGGCGCTCGGAAATGCGGCGGCAATGTAGGTCTTTTCTCCATCCGGCGCCTGGACGCCGAGTATGAGCATGTGCTCGGCAAGCCATCCTTCGTCGCGCGCCATCACCGATGCAATGCGAAGTGCAAAGCATTTTTTGCCAAGCAGTGCGTTGCCGCCGTAGCCGCTGCCATAAGACCAGATGGAGCGTTCCTCGGGGAAATGGACAATATATTTGTGCTCGCTGTTGCAGGGCCATGCAACATCCTTTTGGCCCACTGCCAGCGGCATCCCGACAGAGTGGAGGCAGGGGACAAAATCACCATCACCCAGCACATCAAGAACTTTTTTCCCCATGCGGGTCATAAGCTTCATGTTGACGACAACATAGGGCGAATCAGAAATCTCGACACCAATATGGGAAATGGAGGAGCCCAACGGCCCCATGCTGAACGGGATAACATACATCGTTCTGCCGCGCATACAACCATCGAAGAGTTTGTGCAGCGTTGTTTTCATTTCCCGAGGATGCATCCAGTTGTTCGTGGGCCCTGCATCCTGTTTTCTCACGCTGCAAATAAATGTGCGGTCTTCAACGCGGGCAACGTCGCTCGGGTCGGAAAGGGCAAGGTAGCTATCGGGACGTTTTGCAGGATTCAGCTTCTTGAATGTTCCTGATGTGACGAGGGTTTCGCACATGGTCCGGTACTCCTCTTCGGAACCATCACACCAGTACACATTCTCGGGCTTGCAAAGTTTAGCCGCCTCATCCACCCAGTTTTTCAGCTTTGCATTTTTTATGTCCTGCGGATTGAGCATCCAACAATCTCCTGTTCAAAAACATGAATCAATGGTGTAGGCAAGGAAAGCACCCCATACATAAAAGCCCGCAGCGCTGCTGAATGATGAGAGGAAAGGCTTTTGCCGGCAACAAAGATAGAAAATGTAGCGTAGGAATTCAAGGCGAGAGTAAACAAGAAAACCCGCCGATGGGCGGGTTTCTTGCTATGCGTAAAGAAGCGAAGGTTTTATCCTTTTGTATATTCTTTGAGGAAGCCGGCGAACAGTACTCGATGGCCTTCTTCATCAGCCAGCGTTGTAATGCACAGGTCCTGCGTGACATAGTCATGAGCCTCGCCGCAAAGCTCGATGAGCTTTCCATAGTGTGCTATGGCTGCATCCTCTGCCTCGATTACCCCACGAATTACAGCAACAACATCAGTGGAATCCGTTGGAGGCTGCAGTGATTTTTGCATGGATGAAAATCCGGCTGAGCCCGGAACACGTCCGCCAATTTCCTTGATGCGTTTTGCAAGTGCCTGTGCGTGTGTGAGCTCTTCGGCGACATCCGCCGCGAGTGATTTCTTGATTTCTTCCGCACGGATGCCGTCGAGATCCACCGAATTGGCGATATAGTTGGTGACTGTCTCGACCTCCATCCAGTATGCCCGGATAAGCATATCAATAATTTGTTGCCGGTATTGTTCTTTCATCGTTTCTCCTTCAATCTGTGGATGTATCTCATTGTGATACGGATGCCGGGTTCAGGTATTCGTTCAGCCAGTTGAACACGGTGTTGTGCCAGAGTTCGCTGTTGGCGGGTTTCAAGACCCAGTGCCCTTCATCCGGGAAGTACAGCATTTTTGATGGAACACCTCTTCGTTGTAGCGCAGTGAACAGCTGCATCCCCTCGGTAACGGGGACACGATAATCAAGCTCGCCGTGAATAATCAGGTTCGGAGTATTGAAATTGTTTGCATACCGGTGCGGGGAGAATTTCGCGTACTCTTCTTCTTTCTCCCAGGGTGTGCCGCCATGATCCCACTCGTCAAACCAGACTTCTTCCGTTGTTCCGTACATGCTTTCAAAATTATACACACCGTCATGTGTCACGAGTGTTCTGAAGCGGCCTCCGGCTTTTGCCTGAAACCAATTCATCATATAGCCGCCGAATGAAGCCCCGGCCGCCGCCTTGTTGTCTTTGTCTACATACGGAAGCGCTTCGGCGTAATCGAGCCCTTTCATGAGGTCCACAAATACTTTTCCACCCCAGTCACCGCTGATTTCATTTGTGAATTTTTGTCCGAATCCAGTACTTCCGCGGGGATTCGGCGCCATAACCACATAACCCTGTGCAGCCCACAGTACCGGGTTCCAACGATACGACCATGAATCCAGCCATGCATTTTGAGGGCCACCGTGAACGAGATAGACGAATGGATATTTTTTGCCGGGGTTGAAGCCCGGTGGTGTTAACAGCCATGATTGGATCTTCGCTCCATCGGCCCCGTCGAACCAAACATACTGTGGCGATGCCATTTCAAGTGAATCCAGAAGGCTCCCATTGATATTGGTCACCCGGGTGAAATTGTTTCCGCGTATATCAGTTTTGAATATCTCCACAGGCATGGCAAGGCTTGTGTGGGTAAACACGAGTGTTTTCCCGTCTGGTGATACTATTATAGTGCGGTTCACGCTTTTATCGAACACCTTTTTCACATCGTTGCCGGAAACGGAGACGCTGAAGACAGGCATTCTTGCTTTCTCTTCTGCATGGAAAAACAACCGGCGGCTGTCGGAGGCCCAGGCCGGTGTTCCCACGGAAGCGTCAAAATCTTGAGTCAGGCTGCGGGTTGTGCGTGATGTCCGGTCAAACAACATCAACTGCCATCGGTCCGCCTCAAACCCCGCAACAGACTGTGCGCGGTAGGCAATGTATTTGCCATCCTTTGAGTATTGTGGATAACCATCTGCTGCCGGGTTGGCGGTGATCTGTACAGGCGTGCCGCCCGATACTGCGACAGTATAAATATCGTGGTTTGTGTTCCAGGCCTCTTCGCGCGTCGGAAAGGGTGTTGCGGTGTAAGCTATTTCTTTACCATCCGGTGAAAATGCGAAATCAATCCCTGCTGAGAATGTATCAGAGAATGGCACGGCATCGCGGTCGCCCGGCGTGAGGTCTTTCGGGTCACCGCCGGAAAGTTGTTGCACAAAAATGTGTTTACGTTTTCCATCCCGCCAACTGTCCCAATGGCGGTACATAAGCGATGTAAATATTTTTGCCTTGACTTTTCCGTTCTCCAACCGGTCGAGCTGCTTTTTATTGAGTGCATCGCTTTCGGAGAATGTCCCGTGTGAATTTTCCGGAAAGACCTCTGAGATGAATGCCAGGGCTGCACCATCGGGGGACCATACCGCGCCTGAAGCACCCGTGGAAATGCTGGTGAATTGCTTTTGGTTTGAACCGTCTGCGTTCATCAGCCAGAGTTGCGACGTGCCTGAGCGGGTTGATTCGAATGCTATCCATCTGCCATCGGGCGCCCATGCGGGTTTTCTGTCGCTTGCCGCATGTGTGGTGAGTTGACGCGGTGTCCCGCCATCAATGGAGATGACCCAGACATCGGACAAGTTTTTGTTCGCTGCAAGGTCGGGGGTTGTTAAAGTGAAGGCAACCCACTTTCCATCGGGAGAGAGTGCAGGGTCGGCGATACGCTTGAATTTGAACATATCGGCAAGAGTAATTGGCCGGCGCTGTTGGGGCCCGGCAACAGCGAGCATTGTAATTAACAGCGCAACGATAATGTGGTTGACCTTCCGCATGATATTCTCCCTGAATGTTTCTCCGTTACCGTTCTTTGACAAAGTTTTTCCACATCATTGATTCAACCGGTTTATCTGTTCGCGTATTATACTTGGCGGATTTTTTCTGGTTGTAGGAAGTCCCCACCTCACCCGAGACCTCGAAATAGATCAACTGTCCGATCGGCATACCGTGATAGACGCGCACCGGCTGTTTTACCGAAATTTCCAGAGTCCATGTGTTACAAAAACCAATATCTCCTTTGCCGGCAGTGGCATGAATATCAATCCCGAGCCGTCCGACGCTGCTTTTTCCTTCGAGGAACGGGACGTGCGCGTGTGTTTCCGTGTATTCCTCCGTGACGCCAAGATACAGCCGGTGAGGAAGCAGAATAATTCCTTCATCGGGGATCTCAAAATGGTCAACCGTATTATGTGCCTTTGCATCGAGTATATCATGCTCATACACTGCAAGATGCCTGCCGAGATGAACATCATAGGAGTTTGAGCCGAGGTATTTTCTGTCAAAAGGGGAAATGACAATAGTGCCCTTCTCCATATGCTGGAGAATCCCGGTATCTGTGAGAATCATGGAAAGAGCCTGTGAATGGGTTTGAGGATTGCCGCGCAACCGGCATGTATCGCGCGCGGATCGTTACGCTTGAAAATAAGGTAGGAAAAAGTGAGGGGAAAAGAAAGAAAGGCGGTGCGGTAATACAGCCGTGACGGGGAGAATCCTTCCCATCACGGCTGTATCTACCCGCCTGGTTATTGCGCTGACAACGTCCCGTTCAGAATAATGATACCTGAAGGGTTCAGTACATGTACACGCTGGCCGGCTTTCATCTGCGGAACCCTCTGCCCGAATTCCGTGTCAAGGTTCAGATCCCCAATGCCATCCTTGACCATGACAGTACCGACAGTAATCCCATCGACAAGCACTTCATGTTTGCCGCTTGACTTGACATCCTCAACTTCCACGCTGAACTTGAGCCGACGCGCACGCTTCTCCCACTTTGCGTTTCCTGAAGCAAGCGGATTCTGCTTTGAGCCGCTGAGTTTCGCCTGCAAGCGGATCTGCATTACGTCTGAAGGGGCCTGCCGTGAAAGAGCAACGGCATCGTCGAATCCACCAGATGCAACAGGCGAGGATGCTTCATTCTGGCTGCATCCGATGAGGATGAACGAAACGAAGGTGGCGGTGATGCCGGTCTTGAAAAATGTTGAACGTGTCATGATGAACTCCTGTATAATGTTGGTGTTGGTGAAGAGGTTTGTGTTTGATTACCAACATTGCAACAGGTATGCCAGTGAGCACAGATGATAGAAGTGTCGGTTTGGAATGAAAAAGCGCCACAAATGAAGGCTACTTGAAGCAGGTGTGGCATCAGAGCAGCAGAGATGGTGTGCGCTACCCTGGGAAGGATGTGGAGGCGTTACCTCACAACTTCCTGTCTGTGCCCGTCAATCCAGTTGGCGAGGGGAACAATCAGCCAGAACAGTAATCCGGTAATGGCTACAGCTTTCTCGCCGGGAGGCGGAGGGGAAAGGAAATTTGCCACCCATACTATGAAAAAGAACCCTGCCAGCATGCTGAAGGCCACTGTTCCCAGCTTGTCTTTGGGTTTTGTGCACGAGAGGTACACAAACACACCTGCAATATACAGAGCAAGTTCGACGAGTATGGTTGCGGTAACAGAATTCCACAATCCCAAACCGACAAACATATCAACGCCCGGAATCAATGGCAGGTCGGCTCTGTGTGAGATAACATCGAGAACCCAATGGCTGAGAACGCCCATGCCGAGAATAATCGCCGTTGTGCGGTTCTTCCTTACACCATAATACACCAGCCCGAAAAGAAGGGACCACCCCAGAACGGTAAGCAAGCTGTGAGAGAAGGGATAATCATAAAAATCCAGCGGGGTGAATGCCGTGTTCCCCGGATCAACTCGAAAATGTTCCACATCCAGCAACAGAAGTATTGGCCAGAGAAGATCGAGAAACTGTACGGACATCAGAAGTGTACCAAGCGAGGCTTTGGGAGCAACCTTCTTTGCGGCGAGCCCAACGGCAATATGCCCAATGAACATGTTTTTTCCTCTGAAGTTTATCGGTTTTCCGGGTGAAGCTGTTTTGTCTGTCTTTTGAAGTCAGCAGAGGGGATGATAAGTTGCCCATCCGTGCCCGCACGTACCCAATATGCCTTACCGGATTCAAGTGAATCTTCTGCCACGTACCCGGAAGAAAATGTATAGAAGGGAGATCCGATGATACCATCGGGTATTTCCTGTATTGATGCTGTATCAACATTGCCAGCTACACCAATGATGTTCCAGCCCGCGTGTACTGCAATCGTATCGGGAGATCGGACAATGCCTGTGATGCTTACGCTCTGCGAAGAATTAAACTTCAACCAGTAGCCGGTGCCGTAGTTGAGGCTATCCACCCTGGAGTATCCGGAATCCGAGAATGTGAATGCCCACGAAGACGCTGAAGGGTATACCATGGCAGCCCGCGTGTCGCCCACAGTCAGGGGAAGGGAGACGAGATTCCAGCCCTCTTGAAGAAAGTATTCATTTGTTACCATCCGTTGAGCGTACAGCACGTACCTGTCAATCAATGTGCTGCTGACAGTAAAGAACGAAAGCACCATGCTATCGGCATCCGCTTCTACAAGCTGGGCACCATAGTCGGCATTAAAGCGAGAAATGCTTTCCGGCAGCGGGCTGCCAAAAGAATACAAACTGCGCCCGCCAAGGCCGTTGACGATATACGGGAATCCGCTGACTGAGAGGCGTTCGTAGTTGTGTTCATGGCCAGCGAGAACAATCGAAGCTCCCCATTGTCTGAACGGCCATTGCATAAATTGTTGAGAGCCATGTGTGCTGCCGGAGCTGTACGGCGGATGATGAACATACACGACCTTCCATTGTGCTGTCGAAGAGGCAAGAGCCTGCTCCAACCATTGCCCCTGAATGCTTTCGCTTGTTCTACCATCCGGTTCATGAACGTCGCTATCCAGTACGAAAAAATGGACGTCGTTTTTCACAAAATCATAATACCGCTCATTACCCGGCAGGGTAACATAGTCAAGATAGGGAATGGCTCCGGGTGTGTTCCAGTCATGGTTGCCAAGGGAAGGGAAGAAGCGATTGACTGTATCCCCCTGTCCGTAGCCGCCGGTATAGGGAGAAATATATTGATGAAAATACTGTCCAATGTTTTGATCAATGGTCAGTGCTGATCCATCCGGATAATTGTTGTCCCCCAGCGTAATGACAAAGTCGGGGCTCCAGCTTTGCACCAGCGCCGCCACATCGGCCTCCGCCTGGCCTGCATTTCCATAATCACCAATGACGGCAAACCGGACAACCTGGCTGGTTGCTTGAGCGCAGAAGACAAGAAGGAGCATCATTATCCTGGACTGGGGTTTCATCTCACAACAGGGTAGCACATGCCGGGTGAGAAATCAATGTTATGTACTCGGACTGTTTCGTAACCACGTTTGCAGGGTCACCCGTCTCAGCGGACGGGCTTTGTTCCCAGCAATACTGTTGACCGTTGAATGGCCTCCGCAAGATTACCGCACAGATTTTCTTCTCCAATGTCATCAAGAAAGCCGGATTGTTGCATTGCAACCAGGGGTTGTTTGTGGATTCCGGAGATGACGAGATGGCTTCCTTGACGGCGGAGTTGTTTTGCCAGGTCATCCAATGCACGCAACCCTGTTGCATCAACCGAGAGAAGGCTCCGGGTCTCCAAAATCAACACGTTTGGCTTCTTCTCGATAGTACGTATTGCTTCTGTAAACTGGTCGATTGCACCAAAGAACAACGAGCCATACACTTCAAAGACTTCCACTCCGTCGGGAATCGCAGGTTTTGCTCCAGCCGTCTCTTCTTCCTGTTCCTCGCGCAAATCCCTTGTGATGGCATTCACCTGGCTTACCTCCGCCATTCTTTTCATGAACAGCAGCGCAGCGAGTACCACGCCGACCTCGATGGCTATGGTAAGGTCAACCACCACTGTCAGCCCGAAGGTGATCAGCATAACGAGAACATCGCTGCGCGGGCTTTTCAGGGTTTTTACAAAAGAGCGCCATTCGCTCATGTTGTACGATACGACAATCAGAATGGCTGCGAGGGTGGGTATGGGGATGAGGGCAGCCCACTTACCAAAGAAGAGCATTACCAACAAGAGCGTCAGCGCATGAACAATTCCCGCTACGGGTGTCCGGCCGCCACTTTTGATATTTGTTGCGGTTCTGGCAATAGCGCCGGTTGCCGGAATACCGCCGAATATCGGGGAGAGAATGTTCGCAGCTCCCTGTGCTATCAATTCCATGTTTGAACGGTGCCTGCTGCGAATCATACCATCGGCGACAACAGCGGAAAGAAGGGACTCAATGCCGCCGAGAAGTGCAATGGTAATTGCCGGGGAGAATAATTGCGTGACAGTTGCCCACGATGCCACGGGAATTTTCGGGGCGGGCAACGTTGCCGGCACCTCGCCAAAGCGTGTACCGATGGTATCCACGGGGATTTGAAAGTACCGGACCACCGCAGTTACAAGAAGGATCGCAACAAGCGAGCCGGGAACCTTGTGGGAAACGCGTGGCCAGAGAATAACAATTGCCAGAGATGTTGCCCCGACAGCAAGGCTGTCAAGGTTGACCGAGCTGAAATTTCCAATATACACCGCCCACTTATCAATAAAATCCGCGGGCAAAGACCCGACGGGCAGCCCCAGAAAGTCCTTCAGCTGAGACGAAAAAATAATGAGTGCTATCCCGCTGGTAAACCCAACGGTCAGGGGATATGGTATGAACCGGAGCAGCGTTCCCAATCTGGCCACCCCCATGGCAATGAGCATGACACCGGCAAGCATCGTAGCAATCGCGAGGCCATCATATCCATACTTTTGGACGATACTATACACTATGACAATGAACGCACCGGTCGGGCCACCAATCTGAACCCTGCTTCCGCCAAGCATGGAAATCGTGAGTCCCGCAATAATAGCGGTGTACAGGCCCTGCTCCGGTTTTACGCCGGACGCGATTGCAAATGCAATTGCAAGGGGCAGCGCAACAATCCCCACGATGACACCGGCAGTCAGGTCGGTGACAAGGGTTTTTGCCCGGTATCCTTCTCTGAGGACGGTCAGCAACTTCGGTTCAAGGCGACGGTGCATGCAGCTACAGGGACATTGACGTTTGTTTAGTTTGCAATGATTTGAGTTCTCTTCAATACCGTTTCTATTCTTTTTCGCCCCGACTCTTTTTCGATTTCATCAAGCCGGGAGGTGAGGACTTTGACAAAAGCAACAGTATTCTTCCCGCTCATGGCCGGCAGAGCCCGCTCTGCATACATCGGGAGCTGATTGAGCGGGCAGGTTTTCAACTGCGTGATGAGAACAGGAAATGTCTTTTTCGCGTACTGCTTCAGTGAAGAGAGTTTGATGAGAATGTTCACGAGGTGATCCCGGGTAATAACAGAGCCGGTATCGGCAGCATTGATAAGTGTGGCGAGTGCACCGTAAACAGCCGCGTGTTGATCAGACGTTACGGCATCAATAGCGGTCATCGCACCCCAAATCAGGCGGTTGTTTTTGTTCTCCAGAAGTTCGATGAATGTACGAACGTGCCGGGCAATAAGCGTGGGCTTCTGTTCAGCAATCTCGTACAACACCTTGATGCAGTCACTTTGGATGTTCTTATCCTTGCCATGAAGAGCGGCAATGAGTTCCTCGACGGCCTTCCTGTCGTTCCGGCGTACTATTTCCCCGGCGAGTTCCTTGTTCGGGACCTCGTCCCTGCGGCCGAGTGAGATGGCGAGTGTATCAATGATGGACATGGATTCATCGACTAAGAATGGAGAACAAACAATGCGAGGGAATTCTTGTTACATGCCCCGGCCGTTCATCATCCACCGAACTTCTTTTGATTTTTCGCATATGACGTCAGCCGCGCGTCCACAAGAGCATGAATGCTCCCCGGGGTGAACTTGCCGTTTGGCAGTTGTTTACCGGCGGCACAACCTGTCAACAGCGTGATGCCTTCATCAATTGTTTTGATGGCATAGACATGAAAACTTCCATTCCTGACGGCTTCAACAACATCATGTCTGAGCATCAGGTCTTTCATGTTCTGATGCGGAATCATTACTCCCTGCGAGCGTGTCAGGCCGCGCGCTTTGCAGACATCGAAGAAGCCTTCAACCTTCAGGTTCACCCCACCGATGGGCTGGATTTCCCCGTGTTGATTGACCGAGCCGGTAACCGCAATGTCCTGGCGCAGCGGGATGCCGGACAAACTCGACAAGAGGGCATACACTTCCGTTGAAGAAGCGCTGTCGCCATCCACTCCCGAATATGATTGCTCGAATGCGATGCTTGCGCTCATCACGAGAGGTTTCTGCTGTGCGTACATTGCCCTGAGGTATCCGGTAAGTATCAGCACGCCCTTGTTGTGCGATGGCCCGCTCAACTCCGACTCACGCTCAATATTGATAATGCCGGCACGGCCCATGGAGGTCTTTACTGTAATACGCGATGGCCTGCCAAAGGCGTGCTCTCCCACCTGCAACACGGAAAGCCCGTTCACCTGCCCGGTAACAGCGCCCTCGGTATCGATGAGTATGGATCCGTCATCCAGCATTTCCTGCATCTTGTCTTCAATAAGCCTCACACGCTCGATCCGCTCGTTGATCGCTTTACGTACGTGGCTATCCGTGACGAGCCTTACCCTGTCTTTTTCCGCCCAGTAGCTTGCCTCACGGATTACATCGGCAACGACATTGAACCGTGTAGAAAGTTTGTTCTGCTGTCCGGAAAGCCGCACACCGTATTCCAGCAGTTCCGTCACACCGCTGATATCAAATGCGAGAAGTTTTTCCTCGTCGCACAGCATTTTGATGAATGAGACATAGCTGCTGACGGATTTTTCCTCGTTCGGCATTTCCGTATCAAAGTCAGCCCGGATTTTGAACACCTTGCTGAAATCCTCATCCATTCTGTAGAGGATATGATAGATGCGCGGATCCCCGATCATTACCACTTTGACATTTACAGGGATGGGTTCGGGCTTGAGTGCTGAAGATCCGCCGAAGAGCCCCGATTCCAGCGGCTGAATATCCAGCAGCCTATCGCGGAGGACACGCTTGAGAGTAGGCCATACGCCCGGCTCCACGAGAGCGTCCAAGGCATTGATCACAAGATATCCGCCATCCGCTTTCAGGAGCGACCCGCCTCGGATTTCTGTAAAATCCGTCCGCCAGACGCCGTTGCGATCCACAACACGTTCAATGGTACCGAAGAGGTTCTTGTACCTGGGATTGGTTTCGATAATAATAGGGACGCCTATAACGTGGCTGTTCTCCACAATCACATTGACCTTGTATTCCGTAAACAGATCCTCTTCGCGGGATAACTGCATGCCGAGGATTCCCTGTGCCGGCTCTTCCCGTGGTTGAAAGCGGTGGATGTTTTCCATGACATTTGCGCGTACGTCCTTCAGCCACTCCTTGAGTTTTGCGGAATCATACTTCTCCTCAAGGTCGGCAATCAATTCATGCACCACAGGTTCGATTAGTTTGCGGTTCAGGTCGTCAACGGATTTTTTTGCCTTTCGTTCGATATTGCGCATTTCGCGCATCACCAATTCCATTTGGCCTTCGAGGTCGGATTGTTCCTTCAGAAGGGAGTTCAGATGTTCCGGCGTCATTTCCCCGGCATCAACCTTTGCCTGAAGCTGTTCGGTACTCATCGGGCTTCCTTCAATGGTCGGGGCGATTTCGGGCCGCATGCCCGGCCCGGATTGTACCTGCACAACTTCAAACCCTTTTTCCTTTACCTTCTTTTCAAAATCTTTCAGCACGCTCCGCTGTCTATCCTGAAAATGATCCAGAGTACTTTTGCGTTGTTCCTGAAAGCGCCTGCTTTCAAAGACGGCAGGAATGGCGCGTTGCAGTTCAGTGAGCAGGTTTTCAACATCCTTTTTGAACGTGTTTCCCTTGCCGGCGGGCAACGCAATCATGATTGGAGAATCATTATCGCGGAAATTGTGGACGTAGCATTTGTCGGTCAGCTCTACCGGGCGGTGTTCAAATTCACGTAACAGCCGTTTAATGGTGGTTGTCCGGCCTGTCCCCGAATCACCGGTGACGAAGATATTGTATCCGTGGTGCATCATCTCCAATCCGACGCGAAGTGCGCGCAACGCCCTGTCCTGGCCGATGATCTCTTTTTGCGGCTTTACCTGATCCATGCTGCGTATACCGAGCGATTCGGCCGTGCACTGCCAACGGAGATTCCCTGCGGGAACTTCCAAGTGCTTTGCCGCTACTGCCTGAGGTGATGACCTGGTTTTGCCGGGCGTCTTCTTTGCCATGGGGAGATGGGTCCTTTAGTTCACAACATGAGAGATTGAATACAATGCGATTGAAGGAATTTGATCTGTCTTTGCGTGATTCCGGCATTCAACCGGCTATCGTCAATCCATACACTCTTTAGTATTCCTTTCTGTTCACGTAGAGGTTTAACATGATGCCGATGATTGTCATGCTGGTAAGAAGAGCGGAGCCTCCATAGCTGAGAAAGGGGAGCGGCACACCGATGACGGGAAGGAGGCCAAGGGCCATACCGACATTGATAAGAATGTGAGCGAAGAACACTGCGGTCAAGCCTATGGCGAGGAAGCTGCCGTAACGGTTCTTGACTGCTGACCCAAGCTGCACGCCGCGGATAAGCAATATCATGAAAAGCAACAGCACCGTCGCGGCGCCAAGAAACCCAAACTCTTCGCCGGGGACACAAAAAATAAAATCCGTCCACTGTTCGGGAATGAAATTGAGCTGTGTTTGAGTGCCATGCAGGTATCCTTTTCCCAGTAGCCCGCCGGAGCCAATGGCTACCTTTGACTGGAGGACATTATATCCTGCGCCGAGAGGGTCTGCATTCGGATCAAGAAAGGTGGCGATACGCTTTTGCTGGTACGGTTTGAGGCTGTCGTAAATGGATTGAACGGAGATTCCTATCAATACTGAAGCGGAGAACACCACCGCGGCCATAATCCGGTGCTCGCTCGTTAAATAAATCAACAGCCCGATGACAATTATGCCGATGAGAAACGGAGTTGTTCCCAGAAGCGCAGTCAAAGCGGCAATAGCCGGTGCGGCAAGAGCGATCATGGTGAATCTGGTGGCTCCACCCCAATACAACACAGGATAAAACATCAGGCAGTAAATCATGGCAGTTCCCGTATCAGGCTGCAGTATGATCAGGGCAACCGGCAGGAGGACAATGCCGGCTGCAATAGCAAGATGTTTTACCACGTGCAGTGAAACATCCGTACGGGAGAGATAAGTGGCAAGAGCCATTGCCGTAGTAATTTTGGTAAACTCCGAAGGCTGCAACCTGAATGCGCCGAGGTTGAACCAGCTTGTGGAGCCGGAAACCGTTCTTCCGAGGAGCAGGACGGAAATCAGCATAAGTATGGATGTAAAATATGCAGGGTACGAAACAAACTGCAAAAGCCGGGAAGGGAGGAACATGACCACAAGCATGGCAATTGTTCCTGCCGCTGCGTACATGAGTTGGCGGTAGAGGTTGTCCGAAGCGCCGGCGTCGTATGTTGCGCTATAAATAGAGGCAAGGCCGATGGCAACCAGGCTGAATGTCAGCAGCATGGTTTTGTAGTCGACATGTTCTTTGAAGAAACTAGCCATTGGTCAATTGCGTCCCGTAACATGGTGCTGTTCACTCATGACCTGTGTTTGCGCCGGCGGCAGACGGCGGGTCATGGTTGAGTCGGATATACGCGCGGTCTTCACGTCAAATGTCGGATCTGTGCGTATGAGCCGGCCGTAGAGATATTTTTCGAAACACATTCCTGCATAGGGCGCGGCAAACGATCCGCCGAAGCCGGCATTCTCGACCAGCACCGCGACAGCAATGCGCGGTTTATCAAACGGTGCGAAGCCGACAAACCAGGAATGGTCCTTGCCGTGGGGATTCTGTGCTGTTCCGGTTTTTCCCGCCGATTCAATGCCTGCCACGCGCGCGAGGCCCGCTGTGCCGCCGGGCTCCATGATGACGCGCCGCATGCCTTCGCGGACAACATTCCAGGTGTTTGAGGAAATCTTGATTCTGTGCGACCCGTGGGCAATTGTATCAATCCGATGCGTTGCTTTGTCTCGGACACCATAAACAGCGTGAGGTTGCCAGTAGTGCCCTTTGTTTGCAAGTGCCATGGCATAACATGCCATTTGAATTGGTGAAACACCCAATTCACCCTGTCCGATGCCAAGGCTCGGCAGGAAGCCCTTTGTCCAGCCATTCGGGCCGTATCGCTTGTTCATCCATTCCGTGGTTGGTAGCAATCCGGGGTTCTCTTCAGAGATGTCTATGCCGGTGGGCTTTCCAAATCCAAACTCCGCCCCGTAATGTGACCAGTTATCCAGGCCGGTTTTCAGCATGAGCTGGTAGAAATATACATTGCATGACTTCTGAATAGCAGTGACCAAATCAACTGTTCCATGTACGTGCAGGTCCTTGAAGACCTTGTTTCCCATCCGGAACGCACCTGTACAATGGACGCTCCACGCCGGAGTAATGATTCCTTTTTCAAGAGCTGCTATCGCAAGAATCATTTTGTACGTGGAGCCGGGAGGATATCGGGTAAGGGTTGCCCGGTTAAAGAGCGGGCGCGCTTCATCGGTATTCAGGTCGCGCCAGATATCGGCAGGCGTGACACCACTGAACAGGTTCAGGTCATAATCCGGCTTGCTGACAAATGCAAGGATGCCGCCATCCTGCGGATCCAATGCAACGAGCGCTCCGCGTTTGTCCGCAAACAGCGACTCGGCAAGTGACTGAAGGCCGAAATCCATTGTCAGCAGAAGGTCGTTGCCTTCAAGGGAAGGGATATCGCTTCTACCGTTGTCGAAACTCCCGATGACCTGTCCGCGGACATTTACGGTGCTGAATTCCGCTCCTTTCTTGCCCCGTAGTGCACGTTCATACTGTCCTTCGAGACCTGAAGAACCCACCACGTCGCCCTGAGTGTATTCGGAACCCGACGCCCTCAATTGGTTATCCGAGATTTCCTTCGTATAGCCGAGGATGTGCGCCGCGACAGCATTGGTTGTATAGAAGCGTTTTGATTCGATCTGGTAATCCACGCCGGGAAGTTCCATCCGATGCTCTTCCAAAGCCGAGAGTGTTTTGAAATCGATATCGCGTTTGATTTTCACAGGAGCGAAACGCGAATAGGAGGCGCCTTTCTTCAGCCGCTCACGGATAAAATCAGGCTCCAGGTTCAGTAAGGAAGCGAGCTGGTCAATATTCTTGACATCGAATTCGAACGGCATGATGGTAACGCTGAATGCCGGACGGTTATCCACCACAAGCCTGCCCGTCCGGTCATACATATATCCGCGCACGGGTTCCTTGGGTATCGTCCGGATGCTGTTCTCATCGGACTTTTTCCCGTATTCTTCGGAGTAAATCAGTTGGAGTTGGTAGAGGCGTGCAAGAAAAACAAAAAACACGAGGCCGACAACAACAAACAGCGTGCGCCGCCGGCGATAAAGAAAGATGTCGTTCTGTATAGCCATCGTTAAGACAGATACTTTCGCGCAAATGCAAACATGGGCAGCAGGCTGACCGCGGCGGTGTAGAGAGTTGCAGGCAACCCGTATCTCAGCATCATATCCCACACACCCAGTGTTGTACCTTGAAGAAAGATAATGAAATAGAGTGTGTTATGCACAAGGGCGGATACTCCGACCACGACGATGAATACATAACTGCCAAGTGTCTGCATCACCTTGTTTTCATTGTAAAAATATCCCGCAGTAAACCCGGCTATGGTTTTCGAGAGTGCTGAAAGTCCCAGCATGCCATCCTGCCCGCCCAGCAGGTCCAGTGTCAGTCCGATCAAAAAGCCGGACAGTGTTCCTGCAATCTGGCCTTCACGGATGGCAATGTATCCTATCCACACAAGGAGAATATCGGGCACAATATCACTGATGGAAAAGAACTTTACCAGCGTGGTGTGGATAATAATGAAGAGCATGGAAAGGACAAGGTAGCCGAGGGTGCGTTTCATAGAGTGCGGTACTTACCTGGGAATGTGCTGCTCGGCAGCAATGCGGCTCGTGTCCGGTATGTGTGTGACAACAAAGGCCTGTTCCAGCCGCGAAAAATCCACCGATGGAGCAATCTCAACACTCTGGAACAATCCGCCGGGTGATTGTTTTGTGGCTGAGACAACTCCAATTTTTATTCCAGCGGGAAAGATGCTGCTGTATTCGGAGGTCATGACCACATCGCCTGGTTGTACATCGAGCGTTTTCGCCACGTTGTTCAATGAGAGTTTGTCGCCGCCCTCCCAGGAAACGATGCCGTCCACGCGGCCGCGCTGTACTTTTCCACTCGCACGGAAGTCCTTGTTAAAGAGAATTTGCCCGACAGAATATGCGCTGCTTGTGGAGATCACCCTGCCAACCAGCCCTGCATCGGTAATGATAGGCATATTGAATTGCACACCATCCTTCTCGCCGACATCCAGGGTAATGGTATTCCGCATCAACTGGAGAGTTTTGCCCACGACATTTGCCGCCACATAGGAATAGGGGGTACGCTCCTTCAGCTCCAGCAATTTCCGGAGGCGGATGTTCTCCAGGCTTGCTTCACGCAGGCGGCTTGTTTCATCGGCAAGGGTAACATTTTGAGAGCGGAGAATTCTGTTCTCGTCGCGCAGATCGAAGTAATTGGGAATGAACCCGAGCGCGTCTTGCAGGAGACCGACGGCACCCACCGTAACAGAGCGGATGCGACGGATTTGGGTGGTATCGTTCACCGAAAGAAGAATAATGGAAATCAGGATGAGGATAGCCAGAAGAAAGTACTCTCTGAAGAACCAGAGTATGTCAAACAGCCTCCTCATGAATGTGTGAATGCCCTTTGCGTTGCCGGGGCCAATTAATATCTCCTGCTCTTGATGAGAACCTTGGAGTAGTGATTAAGGTTTTCCATCACTTTTCCGGTGCCGCGTACGACCGCCGTCAGCGGATCTTCGGAGACATGAACGGGCAGGCTGGTTTCAAGTCGGAGGCGTTCATCAAGGCCTTTGAGTAAAGCTCCGCCACCGCTGAGCATGATCCCGCGGTCAAGGATATCTGCCGAGAGTTCCGGAGGCGTGCGTTCCAGCGTCAACTTCACTGCTTCGACAATAGCAGAGACAGGTTCGGCGAGCGCCTCACGAATTTCAATGGAACTCGCCTCTGTTGTTTTCGGTATGCCATTGACAAGATCCCGCCCCTTTACCCTTATGGTAATTTCCTCCTTGAGTGGCATTGCGGAACCGACTTCACATTTGATGGCTTCAGCCGTGCGCTCACCGATAAGTATGTTGTGGTTCTTTTTGAAGAACTGGATAATGGCATTGTTCATTTCATCGCCGGCAATGCGGATGGATTCCTCGTTCACAATGCCGGAAAGCGCAATCACGGCGATCTCCGTTGTTCCTCCGCCGATGTCAACAATCATGTTGCCCACCGGCGCTTCAACATCCAAGCCCACACCGACCGCCGCCGCCATGGGTTCCGCAATCAGGTGTACTTCCTTTGCTCCCGCATGCTCGGCGGAATCGCGGACAGCCCGCTTCTCCACTTCCGTTACGCCGCTTGGCACACAAATAACAATCCTCCGGCTTGGCATCCAGTTCGCATGGATTTTGCGGATGAACTCGCGCAGCATGCCTTCCGCGATTTCAAAGTCGGCAATCACGCCATCCTTCATTGGCCGGATGGTGCGAATGTCGCGGTGGGTGCGGCCAAGCATCTCCTGCGCTTCCTTGCCGATGGCGACAATCCTTTTGGTGTTTCGATCGAAAGCGACAATCGAGGGTTCGTTAAGAACGATCCCCTTTCCCTTCATATGAATAAGGGTGTTTGCCGTGCCGAGATCAATGGCAAGGTCCGCGGAAAAGAAATTGAAAAGGCTCATGGGGTGCTTTTTGTTTGGATGAAGTGAACGCCCTAGTGTTTAAAATGTCTGATGCCGGTGAATACCATTGCAATATTGTGATTATCCGCCGCTGTGATGACTTCCTCATCCCGGACAGATCCGCCGGGTTGAATGACAGCTGTTGAACCCGCCCGTACAGCCTCCATCAAGCCATCCGCAAAGGGGAAAAACGCATCCGATGCGACTGCTGTGCCCTGCAGAGCGAGACCTCCCTCACGTGCCTTGATAACGGCAATTTTTGCAGAATCCACGCGGGACATCTGCCCGGCACCAATTCCGATGGTTCTGTCGGCTGTTGCATACACAATGGCATTGGACTTCGCATGCCTTGCAACACGCCAGGCAAAAAGCATTGCGCTCCATTCCTGATCCGAAGGCGCGCGCCTTGTCACGACTTTCAAATCGTGTTTTTGAATGTGGTAACGGTCAGGTTCCTGGACAAGTACTCCACCCG